>DATKPX010000586.1:0-6415 GCA_035523855.1 Allostellaceae bacterium | reverse complement strand
AACCCCACATCGGTCTCGCGCGCCTCGCCAGGGCCGTTCACCACGCAGCCGATGACCGAGAGGGTGATCGGCGTGGTGATGTGGGCGAGCCGCTCCTCGAGCGCCGCCACCGTCTTGATGACATCGTATTGCTGGCGCGCGCAGGAGGGACAGGCGATCACGGTGACGCCGCGGCGGCGCAGCTGCAGCGACTTCAGCATTTCGTAGCCGACGCGGATCTCCTCGACGGGATCGGCGGAGAGCGAGACGCGGATGGTGTCGCCGATGCCGGACCAGAGCAGCATGCCCATGCCGATCGACGACTTGACGGTACCGCCCAGCATGCCGCCCGCCTCGGTGATGCCGAGATGGAGCGGGTAGTCGCAGGCCTCGGCGAGCTGCTGATAGGCGGCCACAGCGAGGAACACGTCTGACGCCTTGCAGGAGATCTTGAACTCGAAGAAGTCGTTGTCCTCGAGTATCTTCGCGTGGTTGAGCGCGCTCTCCACCATCGCCTCGGGGCAGGGCTCGCCGTAGCGCTCCAGGAGCTCCTTCTCCAGCGAGCCGGCATTGACCCCGATGCGCATGGAGACGCCGTGGTCCTTCGCTGCCTTCACCACCTCGCGTACGCGCTGGGCGGAGCCGATGTTGCCGGGATTGATCCTGAGGCACGCGGCGCCGGCATCGGCCGCCTCGATGGCGCGCTTATAGTGGAAATGGATGTCGGCGACGATCGGCACCTCGGAGTGCTGCACGATCTCCTTGAGCGCCTTGGTCGAGCCCTCGTCGGGGCAGGAGACGCGCACGATGTCGGCGCCCGCCTTGGTCAGCGCCTCGATCTGCTTCAGCGTCGCCTTGGCGTCGGTGGTGAGCGTGTTGGTCATCGACTGCACGGTGATGGGCGCATCGCCCCCCACCAATACCTTCCCGACCCGGATCTGGCGGCTCTTGCGCCGGTGGATCTCTCGATAGGCTCGCACCGTCATGTGGGAGGCTGCTCCTGGTTTCTCAGGGTCTTGGGGATGCCTGGCTTGATATGGGCCGCCTTATACCGCGTTTCCACGCGTCCGGCAAAAGCCCCCGGCTATTCCAGAACTGCCTGTCCGGCCAATAGCTTCTGGGGGTCGAGGACGACGTTGCGGCGGACCACCCCGACGCCGCCGAGCGCCGGCGCCGGCTTGCCGTCCACCTCCACCTCGAGGCCGGCGGCGTTGCCGACCCGCATGGTGAGGCCGCCCTTGTCGGGCGCGCGATAGACCTCGCCCGCCCGCATCACCCGGGTGAAGACCAGCTTCTGGTCGCTGTCGCGCACCTGGATCCAGCTGTCCGCGGTGGCGCGGATCACGATCCGCGAGGGTCCGTTGGTGACACCGAAGACGTGGGCGGGATCGATCGGCGCTGGCGGCGGCACCGGCGGGACGCTGGCGACGCTCTGCGGCGCGGATGGCTGGACGCTGGGCGGCGGCAGGACGGGAGCCGCCGGCGCCGGTGGCTGGGCGGTCGGGCTCACCGCCGGCATGGTCGGCGGAATGCTGGGCGGCGGCAGCGCGGGGGGCGGCGCCGCCACCGCATCGGTCGGGCGGCTCGCCTCGGCGGTGGCCGGCGGCGGCGGTGGCGCGGTCTCCTTCGATTTCGGCAGCAGCGCCGAGGGCACCGCGCCCACCCGCTCCGGCCGCGCGCGATCGGTTGAGGAGAGGTAGTACCAGAGCCCGTAGCCGCAGATCGCCAGGATCAGCGCGAAGAGCAGGATGGTACCGCCGGGGATGCTGCGCTCGGTGAGCGGCATCGGGAAGCTGAGGTCGCGCTTCAGCGCGAGGCCTTCGCTCTCTTGCTTGAAGCGGCGCACCATCTCGACGCCGTCGAGGCCGAGATACTCGGAATAGGCGCGGATGAAGCCCACCGTATAGGTCGGCCCCGGCAGCGCGTCGTAGCGCCCGTCCTCGATCGCCTGCAGATAGGCGGGCCGGATGCGCAGCGCGGCCGAGATCTGCGGCACGTCGCGGCTGAAGCCCTCGCGCGCCTCGCGCAGCAGCGCGCCGACGGTGCGCAGTCGCGCCGATCCGGCGACGCCCGCCTCGTCGGCCGCGGCGGCGTCGCTCCGGCTGGCGCCGGTCCGCTTCGATCGTGGGAAGAGCGGCATCCGCCCGAACCTTCTCGGCTTCCTTACCCGAGCCAGAATCCGTGGAATTCCCGAGGGATGCAGGCCAATTGCCGCGTCCCCTCGCGTCCGAGTCTTATCAGTATCGGCGGGGTCCCGCAACGGGCCCGGTGGGCTCAAACGTTAACGTCGTGGTCCCTGGCGAAGGCGCGGAGCTTGGCGCGCAGGCTATGGTCGGGCGCGTCGAGGTGACGCCGCAGCAGCTCCTGCAGCGGCGGCAGGGCGAGGCTGCGCACCATCGCCTTCACCGGCCCCACGCCGCCCGGATTCATCGACAGCAGGCGGAAGCCGAGGCCCACCAGCGCCATGGCGTCGAGCGCGTTCCCCGCCATCTCGCCGCAGACGCTGACGGGAATCTGCTTCTCGCCGGCCTGGCGTGCCACCTCGCCCAGCACGCGCAGGAAAGCCGGCGCCAGCGTGTCGTAGCGGTCGGTGAGGCGCGGGTTGCCGCGATCGCTGGCGAACAGGAACTGCGCCAGGTCGTTGGTGCCGATCGACAGGAAATCGACCCGCTCCAGCAGCGCCGGCAGCTGCCACAGCAGCGCCGGCACCTCGACCATGACGCCGCATTTCACCTCGAACGGCATCGCCTCGCCGCGGCTGGTGGCGCGCCCGACCTCCTTCTCGAGGATGGCGCACGCCGCCTCGAACTCCGCCACCTCCGCCACCATCGGGAACATGACGCGGAGCCGCCGGCCGGCGGCGGCGCGCAGCAGCGCGCGCAGCTGCTGGCGCAGCATCGCCGGGCGGTCGAGGGCGATGCGGATCGCGCGCCAGCCCATGGCGGGATTTTCGTCCTCGAATTCCGGCAGGTAGGGCAGCAGCTTGTCGCCGCCGATGTCGAGGGTGCGGAACACCACCGGCCGCTCGCCCGCCTGCTCGAGAATGCGTGAATAAAGCTCCGACTGCGCCGCAACGTTGGGGAAGGCGTTGCGGATCATGAACGGCAGCTCCGTGCGGAAAAGGCCGATGCCGGCGGCGCCGGTCTCGTCGAGATAGGGAAGATCGAGGGTGAGGCCGGCGTTGAGGTGCAGCTCCACCGCGACGCCGTCCCGGGTCACCGCCGGCAGATCGCGCAGCTTCTGATAGCGCGCCCGCGCGCCCTGACGCGCCTGCAGGCTGTGCTCCACCGCCTGCAGCACGTCCTCGCCGGGCCGCACCAGCACCTGCGCCTCGTCGCCGTTCACCACCAGCAGCGCGCCCGCCTCCACCCGATGCAGCACGCCCTTGACGCGCCCCACCATGGGAATGTCCAGCGCCCGGCCGACGATCGCCACATGGGCGGTGGGCGAGCCCTCCTCCATCACCACCGCGCGGAGCCGCCGGCGATCGTAGTCGAGGAGCTCCGCCGGTCCGAGCGTGCGCGCCACCAGCACAAATTCCTCCGGCAGCTCCGCGAGCGCCGAGGCGCCGGCCTTGCCCGTCAGGTGCTGCAGCAGACGGTTGGTGAGATCCTCGAGATCCATCAGCCGCTCGCGCAGATAGGGATCGCTGATCTGGCTCATGCGCACGCGGGTGTCGTCCTGCACCTTCTGCACCGCCGCCTCGGCGGTAAGGCCGCTCTGCACCGCGGCGCGGATGCGCTGGATCCAGCCGCGGTCGGCGGCGAACATGCGATAGGTCTCGAGGATGTCGCGGTGCTCGCCGCCGCGCGCCACGTCGCTCTCGGCGAGCATCGCGTCGATCGCGCTCTGCATCGACTTCACCGCTTCGCGGAGCCGCTCGGTTTCCGCCTGCGGATCTTCCGCCACCACGTGCTTGACCATGATGCGCGGCGCGTGGATGACCGCGGTGCCGAGCGCCAGGCCGGTGTTGAGCCGGATGCCCTCGAGACGCACCGGCAAGAGGCCGATGCCGTCGCCAGGCGCCAGCTCCTCCGGGCTCACCAGCTCGCCGCTCGCCGCCAGCTCCGCCAGCACCATGGCAACGGTCTGCAGCGTCTCGGTCTCGTCCTCGTCGTAGTGCCGCTGGGTGCGGTTCTGCACCACCAGCACGCCCAGCACCTTGTCGGCGCGGAGGATCGGCACGCCCATCAGCGAGTGATAGATCTCCTCGCCGGTCTCCGGCCGGTAGGCGAAGTCGGGGTGCGACTGCGCATCGGCGAGCGCCAGCGGCCGGCCGGTGGCGGCGATCACGCCGACCAGGCCCTCGCCGACGCGCAGCCGGGTGCGGTGCACGGCTTCCGGCCTGAGGCCCTCGGTGGCGAAGAGCTCGAGCACCTCGCCCGCGCGCAGCAGATAGGCGGAGCACACCTCCGCCACCATGTCGGCGGCGATCAGTCTGACGATGGTGTTGAGGCGATCCTGCGCGGTTCCCGAGCCGGCCATCACGTCCCTGAGGCGCCGGAGGAGCCGTCGGGAGCCGGTGATGGCGGAACCCGGCTCCATCACCCGCCCGCCCTGGCCTCGTCGGGCGTTCGGCGCTTGGCGGCGGATTCGCTGTCGGCGGCGAGCACCCGCTGCGCCAGCGCCGCCACCGCCTGCTCGACCAGCTCGTCGAGAATCTCCCGCGTCGACTGCTCGCTGCGGACCATGCCGACGCTCTGGCCGGCCATCACCGAACCGGTCTCCACATCGCCGTCGATGACGGCGCGGCGCAAGGCACCGGCCCAGAAATGCTCGATCTCGAGCTGCCCGTCCTTCTGCGAGACCTCGCCGCGGCTGAAGCGGTCGAGGACGCTCTTCTGCACGGCGAGGAAATTCTCGGTGCCGAGATTGGCAAGCGCGCGCACGGGAATCACCGGGAAGCGCGGGTCGAGCTGCGGCGACGGCACCGCGTCCCGCGCGCCGGCGCGGATGAAGGCGCGCTTGAAGTTGGGATGCGCGATCGATTCGTGCGCGCAGACGAAGCGGGTGCCGAGCTGCACGCCGGCGGCGCCCATCTCGAGATAGGAGACGATCGCCTCGCCGCGGCCGATGCCGCCGGCGACGAAGACTGGCACCTCGCGCACATGGGGCAGGATCTCCTGCGCCAGCACGCCGGTGGAGACCGGGCCGATATGGCCGCCCGCCTCCATGCCCTCGATCACGATCGCGTCGGCGCCCATTCGCACCAGCTTCCTGGCGATCGCCAGCGCCGGCGCGAAGCAGAGCAGGCGGGCGCCGCCCTGCTTGATCCGTTGCACCGCCGCCGCCGAGGGCAGCCCGCCCGCCAGCACCACATGGCCGACGCGCCGGCGCGCGCAGACGTCGATGAGATCGATGAGCTGCGGGTGCAGCGTGATCAGGTTGACGCCGAAGGGCTTCGCCGTCAGCGCGAAGGTGGCGGCGATCTCGGCATCGAGCAGCTCCGGCGTCATGGCGCCGCAGGCGATGACGCCGAAGCCGCCGCCGTTGGAGATCGCCGCCACCAGGTTGCGCTCGGAGACCCAGGTCATGGCGCCGCCCATGATGGCGAGCTCCGAGCCCAGGAACTCGCGGCCGCGCCGCCAGAGCTGATCGAGATGCCGCCGTGCCGCCGGCAAGTCGCCGCCACTCTCGCCGCCGAGCCCGGCCGCCGAGGCCTTCGCGATCGCCGGACGCGCTGCGGTGGCGTTCATGCGCTCAATCTGTATCGAGGCCGTAGGCGGTGTGCAGCGCGCGGAGCGCCAGCTCCGTGTATTCCTCGGCGACGAGAACGCTTACCTTGATCTCCGAGGTGGAGATAACCTGGATGTTGATGCCCTTCTCGGCGAGCGTCTTGAACATCTCCTTGGCGACGCCGGCGTGGCTGCGCATGCCGACGCCGATCACCGAGATCTTGACCACGTTGGGATCGGGCTTGATCGAGGCGAAGCCGAGCTCCTGGCGCTTCCCCTCCAGCACCTTCACGGTGCGCTCGAGATCGGCCTTCGCGACGGTGAAGGTGAGATCGGTGAAGCGGCCGTCCTCGGAGATGTTCTGCACGATCATGTCGACGTTGATCGCGCTGTCGGCGAGCGGGCCGAAGATCGAGGCGGCGACGCCCGGCCGGTCGGCGACCTTGAGCAGGGTGATCTTCGCCTCGTCGCGATTGTAGGCGATGCCGCTTACGACGCGCTTTTCCACGATCTCGTCCTCGTCCACCACCAGGGTTCCGGGAGCATCGTTGAAGCTCGAGAGCACCTGCACCCGGACCCGGTGGTTCATCGCCATCTCGACGGACCGGGTCTGCAGCACCTTGGCGCCCTGGGAGGCGAACTCCAGCATCTCCTCATAGGTAATTCTATCGAGCTTCCGCGCCTTCGCAACGATGCGCGGATCGGTGGTGAAGACGCCTTCGACGTCGGTAAAGATATCGCAACGTTCTGCGCCCAGCGCT
>DATKPX010000585.1:0-10047 GCA_035523855.1 Allostellaceae bacterium | reverse complement strand
GCTGAATTTCGGCGCGCCGGCCAGCTTCATGTTCTCGAAGGCGAGATCAGCCATGGCGTGGTTGGTGAGGCCGACGCGGGTCTTGGTGACCCAGCGCACCGAGACGCGGCAGCCGGTGGTGCCGGCGGCCTGGCGCGCGTTGTTGGCGAGCACGTTGTAGATCTGCTGCTGGATCCCCAGCACCGGCGAGCGCCAGGAATACTGGATCTGGCTGAGGCGCGGCGGCAGGTTGTCGGAGGTGGCGTCGCCGCCCACCATGATGAACTCGTTGAGCGTCCAGGTGCCGGTATGCGGGAACATCGCCTCCTTCGTGTACTTGGTCATCGTGTACATGAGGCAGAGCGCGTCGATCGCGCCGGGGCAGCGCGCGGCAGTGTGCGAGGTGTGCCGCGTCGGCACCAGGCTCTTGTCGATCCATTTCTCCGGCTCCAGCGTCTCGAAAGTGAAGACGACGCTCCAGTAGGAGCCGCACTGGGTGTCCCAGATCGCGGTGTTGGTGAAGTGCGGATGATAGGAGATGAAGGCGTCGGCGCCGTCGAAATAGCCCTTGGCGGCGTGCACCGGCTTCGAGCCGCAGACCTTCTCGGCAGGCTCGCCGAAGAACTTGAGCGTGCCCTTGAGGCCGAATCTCTCCATCGCCGCCTTGGCGGCGAGCACGCCGGCGAGCGCGGTGGTGCCGAGGGCGGAATGCGGATCGGTGTGGCCGGCGGCCCAGGGATGCAGCCCCTCGCGCGGCGCCGGATAGGGGACGACCTGCTGGGAATTGCCGGGCACCGCGTCATATTCCGCGTAGCTCCCCAGCACCGGACCGCCCTTGCCCCAGCTCGCCGCGAAGGCGGTCGGCATACCGCCCGATCCCTCCTCGACGGTGAAGCCTTCCGCGCGCAGCAGGTCGCAATAGGCCTTGGCGGATTTGTACTCGCGCCAGGCGGGCTCCGCGTAGTTCCAGATCCGGAGATGCCAGTCGGAGAAGCGCCGGGCCTGCTCGTCGATCCAATCCAGCGCGAACCGCTTCTGCGTCGAAAGCTCGGACATCTGAGATCGCCTCCCTGTCAGGTGCGAACGGTGTATTCCGGAGTGAGCCGGCTGAGCACGTCTGCGCCGGTCTCGGTGATGAGGATGGTGTGGCCGAGCGACATCGCGAGATTGCGCGGCGCATCGACCAGGATCGCGTGCAGGAACAGCACCATGCCCGGCCGCGCCGGCGTGGGATTGCCGGAATAGAGCATCGGCGGCACGTCCATCCAGGAAGGCCGGAAGGTGGCGCCGAGCGAATAGCCGCAGGCGGCGAGCCGCGTGCTGCCGAATCCCGCCGCATCGAAGACGCGGCGATGAGCATCGTCGATCTCGCCCAGCGGGCGGCCGGGCCGCGCCGCCTCGGTCATCGCGGCGAGCGCGTCGCGGGTCGCCTCGAACATCGTCCGCTGCTGCGGGTTCGGCTCGCCGATCGCCGCCGTCCGCATCAGGCAGGCGCAGTAGTGGCGGTAGCTGGCGGCGAATTCCAGGGTGATCTGGTCGACGGGGTCGAGGGTGCGGAACCCGGTGGCGGCGCGCACCAGCAGCGCACGGTCGCCCGATCCCAGCACCGGCCCCGAGGGCGCGGGATCGCCGCCGCCCGCCAGGATCACCGAGGAGCCTGCGGCGGCGATCGCGCCCTCGAAGGCGCCGGGCCGCGCCGCCTCCAGCATGGCGACGAGCGCATCGTCCGCGAGGCTCGCTGACTTGCGCACATAGGCGATCTCCGCCGGCGACTTGGTGACCCGGAGCTCGCGCACCAGATTGGAGGCATCCTCGAGCTCGCACCAGCCGGCGAGCCGGCGGCGGACGCGCTCATGGCTGAAGCCGGTGAGGCCGAAGGTGTTGAGCTCGATGCCGATGCGGCTGCCGCGCAGCCCTTTCTCCGCCAGGATCGCCTGCAGGTCCGCGCTGGGATCGGCGCCTTCGCGGTCGTACCAGATGCGGATGTCCTCGATGATCGAGGTGCGCCGCGCCTGCTCCCGATCCGGCGGCCGCGTCAGCAGCGTTACCGGCCCGTCCTCGGCCGTGAGCACCGCGCATTGGAAGAAGACGAAGCCGCTGGTATCGAAGCCGGTCAGGTAGTAGTGGCTCTCCTGGGCGAAGATCAGCAGCGCCGACAGGTCGGCCTGGCGCAGCGCCGCCCGCGCCTTCGCGATGCGCGCCTCGAACTCGCTCCTCTCGAAATGCAGGGCCATCGCGGCGGCATCCTTTCTGGCGGGATCGAGCCGGCGGGCCCGGCGCGATCGCCGGTCAGAACGCCGCCTCTGCTCGCTCGGACCCTACTGCAGCAGCCAGGCCGACCAGCGCTCCAGCACCTTATCGCGGTTGTCCGCCCACCATTCGGAGCTGTAGATGAACATCTCCTTCTTGATGGCGGGCGCCGTCGGCAGGACCTTCAGCCGGTCCGCCGGCAGCAGCTCGGCGGCGGCGTTGTTGACGAAGCCGTAAGGGATCAGCATCGAGAGCCGCGCCTGCGGCGCCGGCAGCGTGATGAAGGCGGTGAACTTCATCGCGTTCTCGCGGTTGGGGGCGCCTTTCGGCACCGCCCAGGCATCGGTGCGGAGCGCGCCCTGGCGCCAGCCCACCTCGACCGGCGCGCCGTTGGCCTGGATCGCGGCGATGCGGCCGTTCCACGCCACGCCCATCACCGCTTCCTTGTCGTTGAGCATCTGCGCCGGCACCGCGCCGGCTTCCCACCACTTCACCACCACCGGCTTGATCTTGGCGAGCGCGTCGTAGGACTTGTCGATGTCGAGCGGATAGACCTTGTCCATCGGCGTGCCCGTCGCGATCGCCGCCGCCTCCAGGAAGGGCGTCAGGCCGCCGGAGCCCGACGGCATGGTGCGCGGCCCGGGGAATTTCTTGGTGTCCCAGAAATCCGCCCAGCCATTCGGCTTCGCATCCTTGAACACGTCGGTGCGCCAGGCGTAGGTCTGCGCGTAGGGCAGCATGTCGAGCGCGTATTTGTACTGGAACTCCTTGTCGATGTTGGCGGTGTCGACGAGGCCGTAGTCGATCTCCTCCCAGTAGTCGCCCTTCTTGCCGAGATTGATGACGCTGGCGCGATCGAACTCGCCGACGTCGTACTCGATGTTCTTGGTGTCGACCATCGCCTTGACCTTGACCGGGTCGGGCCCCTGGGACTCCACCACCTTGATGCCGGAGAGCCGCTCGAAGGGCTCGAAATAGGCTTTGCGCTGCGCTTCCTGGAAGGCGCCGCCATAGGAGCAGACCCGGACCACGCCGCTGCCCTTGAGCTTGTCGGGGATCGACTTGATCTCCGGCAGCGCCGGCGCATCGGCAGCGAGCGCGAGCGACGGTCCGAGCATCCGGCCGAAACCGGTGGCCGCCGCGGCGCCGAGACCGAGCCGCGCGGTCATCCGCATGAAATTGCGCCTGGTGTATTCCGCCGCGTGGGGCGACTGCCGGGAAATCTCGAACAGGAATTCGAGAAGTTTTCGATTATCGTGCATCGGGCTTTCCTCCCTGATTTATTCAGCCGTCCCAATGTCGGCGCGCGAGGCTTTCGGCGGGCGCCGTCCGCTGCCGCCCATCAAATCACAGGGCTGTCGCCGAGCAAAGCGTCCGGGTTCGGTGCATCCCGGCGCTCCAGCACCAGGGAGGAGCGCAAGCGCTCCGACCGGCGCCGCAGCAGCTCCGCGGTCAGGAACACCAGGCCGGTGATCGCCACCAGGATGGTGGAGACCGCGGCGATGGTGGGATCGATCTCGAAGCGGATGCTCTCCCACATCTTCCTCGGCAGGGTGACCGCGGTGCTGCCGGAGACGAAGAGCGCCACCACCAGCTCGTCGAAGGAGCTGATGAAGGCGAAGAGCGCGCCGGCGAAGATGCCGGGGCGGATGATCGGGAAGGTGACCTGCCAGAAGGTGCGCCACGGCGTCGCCCCCAGGTTCATCGCTGCATGCTCCAGCCGCTCGTCGAAGCCGTGCAGCGCCGCCGATACGTTGATGACCACGAAGGGGACGGCGAGGCAGGTGTGCGCGATCACCAGCGCAAAGGGATTTCCGATCAGCCCGAGCTTCGCATAGAAGAAATAGACCCCGATCGCGACGATGATCACGGGCGCGATCAGCGGCGAGACGATGAACCCCATCGCCAGCCGCTTGCCGGGAAAGCTCGAGCGGACGAGCGCGATCGCCGCCGGCGCGCCCAGCGCCGTCGCCAGCAGCATGACGGTGACGCCGATCCGGATGCTGAGGGAGGCGGCGTCGAGCCAGTCCGAGCGGCCGAAGAAATTTTCGTACCAGCGCAGGCTGAAGCCGGGCGGCGGAAAGCTGAGATAGGTGCCGGAGGAGAACGACACCGGAATCACGATCAGCAGCGGGAAGACCAGATAGGCGAAGACCAGGCCCGAGAGGATCGCGAGGCCGCGCGCCGCCCAGCCGCGCCGATGATGTCTCCTAGCGCGCACGGCCGAACGTCTCCTCGATGCCGAGCCGGCGGGCGAAGCCGGCGAAGACCAGCAGCGCCGCCGCCAGCAGCAGCACCGCCAGCGCCGAGGCGAAGGGCCAGTCGAACAGCTCGACCTGCTGCTGGATCAGCACCGCGATCATCAGGTCCTTGGGCCCGCCCACCAGGGCCGGCGTGATGAAGAAGCCGAGCGCCAGGATGAAGACCAGCAGGCAGCCGGCGGCGATGCCCGGCAGCGACAGCGGCAGCACGACCTGGCGGAAGACGGCCGCGGGCGCGGCGCCCAGCCCTTCCGCCGCGCGCAGCAGATTGCCGTCGATGCCGCGGACCACGCTGTAGAGCGGCAGGATCATGAACGGCAGCAGGATGTGCACCATCGCCACATAGACGGCGAAGGTGGTGTTGAGGAGCTTGATCGGCTCATCGATCACGCCCAGCCATTGCAGCAGCTGGTTGACGATGCCCTGGCGGCCCAGCAGCACCATCCAGGCATAGGTGCGCACGAGAATGCTGGTCCAGAACGGCAGCAGGATCAGCATCATCAGGAGATTGGACTTGGCGCGGTCCATGCGCGCCAGCAGATAGGCGACCGGAAAGCCCAGCAGCAGCGTGACGAGGGTGACGATGACGGCGACCCGGAAGGTCAGCCAGAGCACGTAGAGATAGACCGGCGTCTGGAAAATCTTGGCGAAGTTTCCCAGCGTCCAGTGCGGCTCGGCGATGCTGCGCAGCAGCATCGCGGCGACGGGATAGGCGTAAAACGCGGCGAGAAAGGCGAGCAGCGGCAGCACCAATGCCGGGTGCGACAGGCGGACGCGCTGCGCTCGTCGCGTTCCCGTCATCGCCATTGCGCTCATGGCCGTCCGCCCCGTTCGTGCCTCGCCTCAGCGACAGCAGCGGTCACCATAGACCGGCGATCCCTGCCGTCAACCGCGCCGCCATCGGCAGATCCGGCATTGGAGCGCGGGCGGGGTCTGCATTACCATGCCCCATGGGAGGATGAGCGTGGCGATCGAGCGGGAGCCGAGCATCGAAAAGCCCGCGGCGCCGGGCGCGGCGGAGCGGCTGTCCACCTCCGGCGCAGCGGTCGTGCTGGAGCATGTCCGCAAGAGCTTCGGCCCGGTCGCCGCGGTCGAGGATTTGAGCCTCCGCATCGAGCCCGGCGAGTTCATCACCTTCCTCGGCCCCAGCGGCTCGGGCAAGACCACGACGCTGATGATGATCGCCGGCTTCGATCATCCGACCGCCGGCGAGATCAGCATCGACAGCCAGCCGATCACCGGCGTGCCGCCCTATCGCCGCGGCATCGGCATGGTGTTCCAGAACTATGCGCTCTTCCCGCACATGACCGTGGCGGAGAACATCGGCTTCCCGCTCAGGCAGCGCGCGGTGTCGAAAGCAGAGACTGCCGAGCGCGTGGCCGAAGCTCTCGACATCGTCCGCCTGCGTGGCTACGAGGGCCGCTATCCGCGCCAGCTCTCCGGCGGCCCGCAGCAGCGGGTGGCGCTGGCGCGCGCCATCATCTTCCGGCCGCGCGTGCTGCTGATGGACGAGCCGCTGAGCGCGCTCGACAAGCAGCTCCGGGAGGAGCTGCAGTTCGAGATCAAGCGGCTGCATCGCCAGCTCGGCATCACCTTCATCTACGTGACGCACGACCAGCGCGAGGCGCTGATCATGTCGGACCGCGTCGCGGTGATGAACGAGGGCCGCATGGAGCAGGTCGGCAGCCCCGCCGACCTCTACGACCGCCCCGCCAACCGCTTCGTCGCGTCCTTCATCGGCGAATCGAATTTTCTCGAGGGGACCGTCCTCGGCACCAGCGCCGGCATGGCGACGGTCAGCGTCGCTGGCGCGACCGTGCGGGCGAGCTCGAGCCGGAGCCTCGCGGCCGGCACGAAGGTCGTCCTGGCGGTGCGGCCGGAAAAGATCGTGTTCCGGGAGGGTGCCGGCGGACGCACCGGCGATTTCAATGCGTTGCCAGTCACCGTGCGCGACGTGACCTTCGTCGGCGAGATCCATCGCTATGTGCTGGAGATCGCGCCCTCCGTCACCGCGGTGCTGAAGCAGCAGCATCGTTTCCCGATCCGGCCACGTGCGCTCGCCGAGCGGGCGGAGATCGAGTGGCACGTGCAGGACACGCTGATCGTCTAGAGATCCGCGTGCTCTACGTCTCTCGCGCGGCGGCGGCGCCGCCCAGCACCAGGGGCAGCAGCAGGGCGGCGAGCACGCGCAGCGTCGGCAGATCCTTTTCGCCGACGCGATCCTCCGCATAGGACATGTTCAGGGTGGCGAAGGACCGGCCGCCGAGCAGCACCGGCACGTTGATCATGGCGCCGATGCCGAGGCTGAGGATCAGCTCGTGGTCGGCGAAGACGCGCATGATATCGGCCGGGTTGTGGCAGATCAGCGGCTCGCCGCGATCGAGCACCCGGGCACCCCATTCGGTACCCTGCTTCTGCTTGCGCCCGCCGACCGGATAGGCCCGTGGATTGCTGGAATAGACCCGCTCGACCTCCTTGGTCTCATGCAGCGAGCGGGTGACGGTGAACAGACGGTGCTGGTAGATCCGCCCGGCGAGCGCGTCGATCGTGCGGTAGGCGGCGGTGGTGTCCGACGCCGTCAGCGCCTGGATGGCGAGGATGTCGTCGAGGCGGATATCAGGCATGGGAAGTCTCCTTGGGGGCGGCAGCGCCGGTCCAGCCGAGCGCCGCCGGCAGATGCGAGGCGGCTTCGGGCACCAAGCCCCGGGTGCGGAAGCGCAGCAGCACCAGCAGGCTGCCGCTGGTGATGATCTCGCGCAGCGCCGCGCCCTGCACCGCGGAGATACCCGGCAGGAAAGGGACGATGAAGCGCGTGCTCTCCAGGAACACCACCACCAGCACCGCGCCGGCGATGGCGCCCTTGTTGTTGCCGACGCCGCCCGCCAGCAGCGACAGCTTGATATAGAGCGTCAGCAGCGGCACGAAGATGTCGGGCGCGATGTAGGAGGTGTAGTGGGCGTAGAGCGCGCCCGCGAGGCCCAGCGCGGCGCAGCCCAGCGCGAACGCCCTGACCTTGTAGGCGATCACCCATTTGCCGGCGACGGCGGCGACCTGCTCGTCGTCGCGGATGGCCCGCAGCACGCGGCCGAAGGGCGAATAGCTCAGCCGCTCCGCCAACACGAAGAGGATGGTGACCAGCGCCACCACGATCGCGAGATAGAGCAGGTTGAACTGCAGCGGATCGAGGCTGCCGCGCAGCGGCCCCGGAATGCCGGAGATGCCGTCGCTGCCATGGGTGAGCCAGACCTCATTGCTGGCGATGACGCGGATGGTCTCGGCGAATCCCAAGGTGACGATGGCGAAATAGTCGCCGCGCAGCTTCGCGGTGATGAGGGCGACCGCCGCGCCGACCGCCGCGCCCGCGGCGGTGCCCGCCAGCACCCCGGCCCAGATGGAGAAACCGAGCTGCGTCGTCAGCAGGGCGGAGGTGTAGGCGCCCACCGCGAAGAATCCGACCAGGCCCAGATTCACCAGGCCCGCCATGCCCCAGATGACGTTGAGCCCGAGTGCCATCAGGGCGTAGATGCCCGCCGACACCGCCATGGCGACGAGATAGTTGTCCATCGCGCGTCAGTAGGCCCGCTGGCCGAGGATGCCGCGCGGGCGGATCACCAGCACCAGCAGGATGGCGAGGAATCCGACGGCGCTGCGGTAATTCGGCGACAGCACCAGCAGCGAGAGCGCCTCGCCGATGCCGACGACGAGGGCGCCGACCACGGCGCCGGGAATGCTGCCGAGGCCGCCGACCACGGCGGCGGCGAAGATCGACAGCATGGCGCGGAAGCCGGTCAGTGGATCGATGGTGGTGTCGAGGCCGAGCAGCATGCCGCCGATGCCGGCGAGCCCCATGCCGGCGAAGGAGACGATGCGGCCGACGCGGCCGGCGTCGATGCCCTTGATGTCGGCGAGCGCCGGATTGTCGGCGACGGCGCGCATGGTCTTGCCGGTGCGCGTGAAAGTGAGGAAGCCGAACACCACGGCCATGACGACGACGGCCACGGCGAGGTTCTCCACCTGCTGCGGGCCGATGCGCAGCCCGGCGAAGCGCCAGTCCCTGAGCATCGGCAGATCGTAGCCGTTGAGGTCGTTGCCGAAGCCGAAGCGGATCAGGTTCTCCAGCAGGATGGTGAGGGCGATGGAGCCGATCGCGGTGGTGATGAAGCCCGCGGCGCGGAACGGCTTCAACACCAGCTCGTCGCTGACGAGACCGACCAGGCCGGCAACCAGGAAGGCGCAGCAGAGCGACGGCACCACCGGGAGGCCGATCCAGGTATTGGCGATCAGCCCCGCGAAGGCGCCGACGGTGGCGTGGGACGCAAGCGCGAAGTTCGGGAAGCGCAGCACCGCGTAGATGGCGGTGAGGCCGATCGCCGGGATGGCCAGGATCGAGCCGGCCAACGCGCCGTCGATGAGGAGCTGCGCCAGCCGGGTAAGCATGCGCTCAGCCCACTGATACCAGCTTGAACTTGCCGTCTTCCGCCACCTGGTAGCGGAACTTGCAATCCCTGATGTCGCCGATCTCGGTGAAGTCGCAGGGGCCGCTGGCGCCCTCGTAGTTGATCTCCTTGCCGGCGGCGAGCAGCTTCAGCCCCTCGACGGCGGAGTAGACCTTGGTGCCGTCGCCCTGGGAGATCTTGCGCACGGTGTCGCGCAGCCCCGTGCCGCTCGCCTCCTTCGCCTTGGCGACGGTGAGCACGACCAGGCTGATCCAGTCGGTGGCCTGCGCCTCGTAGGAATCGGGGTCGTTGCCCAGCCGCTTCCTGGCGAGCTCGAAGGCCGGCGAGTCGATGTCGGCGGAAGGCTGCGCCGTATAGGTCTTCTCGGTGACCTCGTGCGGCAGGCTGTCCAGCACCTTCTGATTGACCGCATAGGACTGGGTGAACCGCCCGCCCCGGTAGTCGGCGCGATAGAGCTCGCGCAGCAGCACCGTCACATCGGGCGTATAGCCGTTGAGGTAGATGAGGTCCGGATCGGTGCGCAGCGCCTCGTCCGTCTCGGAGCGGTAGCTGGTCTTGTCCTTCTCGTAGATCAGGCTGCCGGCGAGCTTGGCGCCCTTCTGCTCCAGCACTTCCTTCAGCCGGTGCTGGGTGGGCTCGGCGAAGGGCGACTGGATCGACATGATGTAGACGTTCTTGGCGCCGAGCCCGACGATGAATTCCGCGTGCTTGGCCGCCTGCAGGTAATTGTTGGGCTGCGTGCGGATGAGATAGCCCTGGTGCGGCAGGTGCGTGATGGTGTCGGCGCCCGAGACGGTGGTGAGGAAGGTCTTGCTCTCCCAGCACACCGGCGCGACGGCGGTGGTGACGGCGGAGGCCCAGGTGCCCATGATGACAGGAACCTTGTCCACATCCACGAGTTTGTGCGCGGCGCGGACCGCGGCTTCGGGGTTGGTTTCGGTATCCTCCACCGTCAGCTTGATCTGCCGGCCGAGCACGCCGCCGCCGGCGTTTATCTCGTCGGCGACGGCCTGCATCGCCTTCAGCATGCGCGGGCCGTCGAAGCTGCCGGCGCCGGTGAGTGGCGTCAGCACGCCGAGAATAAGTGGCGCGTTCTGAGC
>DATKPX010000584.1:0-9165 GCA_035523855.1 Allostellaceae bacterium | reverse complement strand
GTGACCGCCGCGGCACTGGCGCCGTCCGGATCCCGGGCGGGTGCAAATCCCTGGGTGGTCGCCGCCATCGTCATCGTGCCGACCTTCATGGAGGTGCTCGACACCACGATCGCGGTCGTCGCGCTGCGCTACATTGCGGGCGGTATATCGGCGGCGAATATCGATAGCGAGTGGGTGCTGACCAGCTACCTGGCCGCCAACGCCACCATCCTGCCGATCACCGGCTGGCTCAGCGCGCAGCTGGGGCGGCGCAACTACTTCCTCCTGTCGATCGCCGTCTTCACCCTGAGCTCGGCGCTCTGCGGCATCGCCGGCAGCCTCGGTCAGCTGATCCTGTTCCGCGTCATCCAGGGCCTGGCGGGCGGCGGGCTGCAGCCCTCGAGCCAGGGCGTGCTGCTGGACGCCTTCCCGCCGGAGAAGCAGGGCGTCGCCATGACGCTCTTTGGCCTCGCCGCCTTGATCGCGCCGGTGGTCGGCCCGACGCTCGGCGGCTGGATCACGGACGAGTACAACTGGCGCTGGGTCTTCCTGATCAACGTGCCCGTGGGCCTGCTGGCGCTCGGCGCCTGCTATGCGACGTTGCGCGATCCCGATTATCTCGTCGCCCAGCGCCAGGAGCTGCGCAAGCGGCCGTTCCAGTTCGATTCGATCGGTCTTTCCCTGCTGGTCATCGTCATGGTCTCCTGGGAGGTGATGCTCAGCAAGGGGCAGGAATGGGATTGGCTCGGCGATCCCTCGTGGCGCGTGCAGATCCTCGCTATCTGTTTCGTGGTGGGCCTGGTGGCCCTCGTCGTCTGGGAGCTGCGTCACAAGAGCCCGGTGGTGAATTTCCGGCCGCTGCGCGAGCGTAATTTCGCCCTTTGCTGCATCATCATCAGCTGCGCCTATGCCGCGCTCTATGGCGCCAGCACCTCGCTGCCAGGGCTGCTGCAGTCGCTGTTCGGCTATGATGCCCTCGGCGCCGGCATCGTCATGTCGCCGGGCGGCATCTTCGCGGTTCTGGCCATGCCGATCGTCGGCATCAGCCTCGGACGCGGCGCGGATGCGCGATGGCTGATCGCCGCCGGGCTCCTGGGCATGACCGCCGGGAATTACTGGATGTCCCAGATGAACCTGACCATCAGCCCGGGCGAGGTCGTCTGGCCGCGGGTGGTCATGGTTGCCGGGCTGGCGATCTGCTTCGCGCCGGCGAACGTCGCGGCCTACCTCTACACGCCGAAGGAGCTGCGCGGCGCCGCCGTCGGCCTCTTGAGCCTGCTGCGCAACGAGGGCGGCAGCGTCGGCACGTCGATGGCGCAGACCCTCAACGAGCGCCGCGATCAGTTTCATACCCTCCGCCTCGGCGAGTATCTCGATCCCTTCAACGCCGCCGCGCAATCTTTTCTGAGCGGGGCGCGGGCGTTCTTCCTGCAGCAGACCGCCGATCCCGTTATGGCGCAGCAGCTCGCCGTGCAGGCGCTCGCCAACCTGCGCCAGCAGCAGGCCTCCGCACTCGCCTATTTCGACAGCTTCTGGACCTTCGCCGCGGTGACCTTCGCGCTCGTCTTCCTGGTCTTGCTGATGAAGCGCTCGGTGGCTGAGAAGGGCGCCCGCATCGCTTCCGAGTGAGCGCTCAGAGCGTCATGAAGCCGCCATCAGTGCAGAGCACATGCCCGACGACGAAGGAGGCGGCATCGGAGGCGAGCCAGACCACGGCTTCCGCCACTTCCTCCGGCTGGCCCATCCGCCGCAAGGGCAGGCCCGCGGCGACGGCCTTCATGTCCATGATCTTGGACGCGAGCATCAGCTCGGTGACGACGCGGCCCGGCGCCACCGCGTTGATGCGCACGCCCTTCTCTGCGTACTCCATCGCCGCCGAGCGCGTCAGCGAGATCACCGCCGCCTTGGAGGCGGAGTAGAGGGCGAGGCCCGGGTTGGGATTGCGCAGCCCGCTTACCGAGGTATTAACGACGATGGCGCCCTTCCCCTGCCGCGCCATGATGTGGATCTGCTGCTGCAGCGAGAGGTAGATCGCCCTCACATTGGTGTCGAAGACGCGGTCGTAGAGAGCCGCGTCCTGCTCCGCCACCGGTGCCCGCGGCTCCTGGTAGCCGGCGTTGTTGAAGGCGACGTCGAGGCAGCCGTGCTCGGCGAGGATCGTCTCGTGCAGGCGGGCGAGGGCGTCGGGATCGGTGACGTCGGTCGGGATGAAGCGGCTCGCGCCGCCGATCTCCGCCGCGGCCTTCTCGCCCTCCGCTTGCCGTCGTCCCGCCAGCACCACCGTCGCGCCGCGACGGGCGAAGGCGAGGGATGCCGCGCGACCGATGCCGGTGGCGCCGCCGGTGACGAGAACGACCTTGTCTCTGAAATCCTGCATCGCGAGCCCCGCTCAGTCACTGGTGCGTGCGCGCTCGACGATGGCGTGCTGGTCGAGGCCGGCGGGGAGGCTGCCATAGGCGGCGCCGCCGTCGCCGTCAAGCCGCGTCGCGCAGAAGGCGTCGGCGACGGCCGTGGGCGAGTGCCGGATGACGAGGCTCGCCTGCAGCGCCAGCGCCATCTTCTCGACGGTGCGGCGGGCGCGCGCCTCCTGCTCCAGCGGATTGCGCAGTTCCGTCTCCAGCCGCTCGATGGCGCGGTCGAGACGGCGGTCGGCGCCCTTGGCGCGCCGCACTTCGTCGAAGAAGACATCGACGCTCGCCGGCGTCTTGGCGGCGGCGCGCAGCACGTCGAGGGCGATGATGTTGCCGCTCCCTTCCCAGATGCCGTTGAGCGGCGCCTCGCGGTAGAGCCGCGCCATCGGGCCCTCCTCGATGAAGCCGTTGCCGCCATGGCATTCGAGCGCCTCGTGCACCACGCCGACGGCGCGCTTGCAGTTCCAGTACTTGCCGACGGGCGTGGCGATGCGCACCAGGAGGCGGGCGCTCTCGTCGCCGGCGGCCTCGTCGTCGACCGCGCGAGCGAGGCGGAAGGCGAGGAGGGTTGCCGCCTCCACCTCGAGGGCGAGATCGGCGAGCACGTTCCGCATCAGCGGCTGGTCGACGAGCGCCTTCTGGAAGGCGCGGCGGCCGCTGGTGTGATGGATCGCCTCCGAGAGTGCGCGGCGCATCAGGCCGGCGGACCCGATGACGAAATCGAGCCGGGTCAGATGCGTCATCGTCAGTGCCGATTTGATGCCCTGGCCTTCCTCGCCGATGAGCCAGCCGAGGGCGCCCCGATACTCGATCTCGCTGGAGGCGTTCGAGCGGTTGCCGCATTTGTCCTTGAGGCGCTGGATCAGCAGGCGGTTGCGCGTGCCGTCCGGCAGCCATCCCGGCAGCAGGAAGCAGGAGAGGCCGCGGTCGGTCCGCGCCAGGGTGACGAAGACGTCGCTCTGGGGCACGGAGAAGAACCACTTGTGGCCGTCGATCAGATAGGCCTCGCCGGGACCGCGCCGCGCGCCGGCGGGGCGCGCCGCGGTCTCGGTCGCGCGCAGGTCCGAGCCCCCTTGCTTCTCGGTGAGCGTCATGCCGATCGTGCCGCCGGTCTTGCGCTGCATCGGCGCCGACGCGGCGTCATAGCGGGTCGAGAGGATGAACGGCTCCCAGACCGCGGCGAGGTCAGGCTGCAGGCGGAGCGCCGGCACCGCCGAGTAGGTCATGCCCAGCGGGCAGCAGATGCCGCTCTCGCCCTGGTTCCAGAGATAGGAGAGCATGCCGCGCGCCACATGGGCGCCGGGCTCCATTGCCGTCCAGGCGAGCGCATGGGTGCCATGGCCGATCGCCAGCGACATCAGCTTGTGCCAGGCCGGATGAAATTCGATCTCGTCGATGCGGTTGCCGAAGCGGTCGTGGGTCCTGAGCTCGGGAAGATGGCGGTTGGCGTCGCGCGCCAGCGCCGCCACCTCGGCGCTGGCGACGGTGCAGCCGGCCTCGGCCAGCAGCGGCCGCGCCCAGCCGATCGGCTCGCGCGCGGCGATCTCGCCGAGAAGACGGTCGCCGGTAAAGGCATTGTGGCCCACGAGCGGCGTCGACTGGTTCATCACCTCGTGCGTCGCATAGCCCGCCGGCGGCAGCACGGGCAGGCGCGCGAAGACATCCGCTTTGGTGTCGCTCATGGCTTTCCCTCGCCGATGCTGGCGCGCAGGCAGAAGCGGGCGATCTCCTCGACCAGGTGGCGGTCGGCCCGCGCGCCGGTGCCCCTGGCGGGGGCGAGCGGTCCCACCAGCGCCTCCATGAAGGCGCCGACGATGCAGGCGGCGGCGACGGTGGGGTCGAGGCGCGGGAAGACGCCGCGCATGATGCCCTGGCGCAGGATGCGCTCGAAGCAGTGGGCGAGCTGCGCGCGGTAATCGAGGCGGACGCTCTCCACCTCGGGATCGACCGGCTCCGCGATCATGGCATAGGCGAGGCGGCGGCCCCTGAGCGCGCGGCTGGCGAAGGCGCGGATGGCGGCGACGAGCGTCTCCGACGGCGGGCCGCCCGCATCCGCCACCGCCGTCAGGATGCCGAGCTCGCGCTCGGAAACCGAGGCCACGATCTCGGCGCAGAGCTCCGCCTTCGACGGCCAATAGCGATAGACGGTGCCGGTCGCCACATCGGCCTTGGCGGCGACGTTGTCCATCTGCGCGGCGGCCCAGCCACCCTCGGCGACGAGATCGCGCGCGGCGCGGAGAATGCGCGCCCGCTTGTCCGCCAGGCGCTGGCTTGCCACCTCCGTCCGCCGATAGGCCACCTCATCCTCGCGAAAGACTGAACCGTGGTTCACTCAAAGAAAGAATGAACCAAGGTTCATTCCGGCGTCAAGCTTTCCCGCGTGATCCCGGCGGACCGCCTATTTCGATCTTTCTCGAAATGTCGTTGACAGGCGGGGCAGCGGCTGATATTTCAACGATACTCGAATTATCGGAGGCGGCAGTGAAGAACGATCAGGCCGTGACCGCGCTGGCGGCGCTCGCGCATCCGACGCGGCTGGCGATCTTCCGCATGCTGGTGGAGCGGGGGCCGGAGGGGCTCTCGGCCGGCGTCATCGCCGAGCGGCTCGGCATTCCCGCCTCCTCGCTCACCTTCCACGTGCAGCATCTGCACCGCGCCGGCCTCGCCACCCAGCGGCGGCTCAGCCGCCAGCTCATCTACGCCGCGGATTTCCAGGCGATGAACGGCTTGGTCGGCTTTCTCACCGAGAACTGCTGCGGCCGGGGCGCCACTGTCTGCGTGCCCGCCTGCCAACCCGCGGCGCCCGTCTCCGCGCGCGTGCGCAAGCGGAGCGCCTGATGCCGAAGATCTACAACGTTCTGTTCCTCTGTACCGGAAATTCGGCACGCAGCATTCTCGCCGAGAGCCTGATCGACCATTGGAGCGAGGGACGGTTCAAGGGCTTCAGCGCCGGCAGCTTCCCGAAGGGCGGGGTCAATCCGCTGGCCGTGCAACTGCTGACGGAATTGGAGCTGCCGACCGCGGGCCTGCGCTCGAAGTCCTGGAGCGAATTCGCCCAGCCCGGCGCGCCGGTCATGGATTTCGTGTTCACGGTCTGCGATCAGGCGGCCGGCGAAGTCTGCCCGCTCTGGCCGGGGCAGCCGGTGACGGCGCACTGGGGCGTTCCCGATCCTGCCGCCGTGGCAGGCTCGGAGGCGACGCGCATGCTGGCTTTCCGGGAAGCGCTTCGCGCGCTCGAGCGGCGCGTCAAGATCTTCGTGAGCCTGCCGATCGACAAGCTCGACCGCATGACGCTGACGGGAAAAGTCCAGGCCATCGGCCGGCTTCGCGACGATACGGCCGAGGGACAGGCATCTTGACCGCGGAGACCCTCTCGCGCGCGGCGGCCGTGTCGCGCGGCGGCGCGCTGACGCCCCCGCTGACGGAAGCCGTGATCGTGGAGGGTATCGCGACGGGCCTGCTGCTGGTCGCCGTCGTCGGCTCCGGCATCATGGCCGAGCGGCTCAGCGGCGGAAACATCGGTCTCGCCCTGCTGGCCAATGCGGTCGCTACCGGCGGGGCCCTGGTGGCGCTGATCCTTGCTTTCGGCCCGCGCTCCGGCGCGCACATGAATCCGGCGGTGACGCTCGCGGTGGCGCTGACCGGCGATTTCCAGTGGCGCGCGGTGCCCGCCTACATCGCGGTCCAGATCGCCGGCGCCATTCTCGGGGTCTGGCTCGCCCATGTGATGTTCGAGGTGCCGGTGCTGCAGCTCTCCACCCATGTCCGCACCGGTCTCGGCCAGTGGGTGGCGGAGGCGGTTGCCACCTTCGGTCTGCTCGCGGTCATCGGCGGCTGCCGCACCCACGCGGCGCCGGTCACCGCCTTCGCCGTCGCCGCCTATATCACTGGCGCCTACTGGTTCACCGCCTCGACCTCCTTCGCGAACCCGGCGGTGACGATCGCCCGCAGCCTCACCGACACTTTCGCCGGCATCCGCCCGCTCGATGCGCCCGGGTTCATCCTGGCGCAGCTCGCCGGCGCCGCGCTTGCCCTGCCGTTTCTCCGCACCACGAAAGGATGAGATCCATGAATAGCGCCGACGTCAAAGAGATGGTCCGCGCCCGCTACGGCGGCATCGCCGCCGGCGCCGCGTCGAGCTGCTGCGCGCCCGCCTGCTGCGAGGGCGCGGCGGCGCCGGCGCTCGATCAGCACGCGCGGCGGATGGGCTATTCGGCGGAGGAGCTGGCCGCGGTGCCGGAGGGCGCCAATCTCGGCCTCGGCTGCGGCAACCCGCAGGCGATCGCGGCGATGCGGCCGGGCGAGGTGGTGGTCGATCTCGGCAGCGGCGCCGGCTTCGACTGCTTCCTGGCGGCAAAGCAGGTGGGATCCAAGGGCCGCGTCATCGGCGTCGACATGACCCACGAGATGCTGGCGAAGGCGCGGGAGAACGCCGCCAAGATCGGCGCCGCCAATGTCGAGTTCCGCCTCGGCGAGCTCGAGCATCTCCCGGTCGCCGACGGCACCGCGGACGTGATCCTCTCCAACTGCGTCATCAACCTGGTGCCGGACAAGGCGCAGGTCTTCCGAGAGGCTTTCCGCGCGCTGAAGCCCGGCGGCCGGCTGGCGATCTCCGACGTCGTCAACACCGCGCCGCTCTCGCCGGAGCTTGCCGCCGACAAGGAGCTGATCTGCGGCTGCGTCGTCGGCGCGGCGCCGGCGCCTCAGATCGAGGGCTGGCTCGCGGAAGCCGGCTTCGCCGACATCCGCGTCGCCGTGAAGCCGGAGAGCCGCGAGCTCATCGCCACCTGGGCGCCCGGCCGCGGCGTCGAGAACTACGTCGCCTCGGCGATCATCGAGGCGCGGAAACCGACGCGCTAGACCTCAGGCGTTCTCGCGCAGCACGTTCTGGCCGCAGATGTAGCCCCAGGTGAGGCAGGGGCCGATGGTGGTGCCGGCGCCCACCGCCTTGGTGCCGATCGGGTTCGCCATGGCGATGCCGGCGCAGTAGAGGCCGGAGATCACGCTGCCGTCCTCGCGCAGCACCTGGCCGCGCTCGTTGGTGCGCGGGCCGCCCTTGGTGCCGATGATGGCGCGGTAGTAGGGCGCGGCGTAGAAGGGCGGCTTCTCGATCGTCCCGAGCGCGCCGTTGCCGTTCGGCCGCTCGGGATCGCCGGTATAGAACTTCTCCCACCCGGTCTCGCCGCGCAGGAAGTCGTGGTCCTTGCCGGCGCGGGCAAACCCGTTGAAGCGCTCCACCGTCGCCTGCAGCGCCGCCGGATCGAGCGCGATCTGCCGCGCGAGGTCGGCGAGGGTGTCCGCCTTGCGGAGATATCCCTTGTCGCGCCGGGCGAGCCACATGGTCACCGGGCTCTTCGCCGCGTATTGCGCGTCGAAGATGCGCCAGCACGGCGGATGAATCGGCTGGCCGCTGGCGGGGTCGCGGGTATCGATGGCGACGCCCACATTGGGATCGCCCTCGTTGACGAAACGCTGGCCGTGCCGGTTCACCAGCAGGCAATGCGGCGCGTAGAGCTCGTTGAGCGGCATGCCGTGCCGCTCGCCCTCGTAGCGCGTCACCGTGCAGGCGTAGATGTTCGCCTGGTCCATGCGGGCGAGCCGCGCGCCGACCGCCGCCGCCATCTTGTGGCCGTCGCCGGTGTTCGAGCGCGGCGTCGCGATCAGCCCCACCTCCCCGGGGAAATGCTTGCCGCGCAGCTCGGGATCCCATTCGAAGCCGCCGGTCGCCAGCACCACGCCCTTGAGCGCTCGGATTCGTATCGGCTGCGCCCCGGCACGCGCGGCGACGCCTTCGATGCGCCCGCGCTCGCCTTCGGTCACCAGCCGCTCCGCCTGGGTGCCGCTCAACACCTCACAGCCGCGGTCGAGACAGCCGCGCAGCAATCCGGTGACGAGCGCATTGCCCATGCCGACGCGCCGCGTCAGCAGGCGATAAAGCAGCGTCGGCGCCATCGCCAGCACCGTGCGGATCGGCTGGCTGACGAGGGTTCCCACCACCAGCTCGCGATAGGTGAAGATCTGCGGCAGGGTCGAATGGCGGATGCGGTCGCGCCAGATGCCGAGGATGTTCTTGCTGATCGGCTTCGGCGACACCATGCGGCCATGCTCCTTGCCGCCGGGCGCCTCGACATAGAGATCGGGGTGATGCACCAGCTCGAACTCGAGCGGCGTGTTCTCCTCGATGAACTTGAGCGCGTTCGGCGCCTCGGCGGCGAAGGCCTGCCAGAGCGGATCCTCCTCCGCCTGCCAGCCCTCCGGCGCGGTGGCGCGGAGATATGTGAGCGCCTCCTCCGGCGTGTCGTGCATGCCCGCCGCCAGCATGTGATGGTTGGCGGGAATCCAGGTGCCGGCGCCCGACATCGCGGAAGTGCCGCCCAGCAGCTGGGATTTCTCCAGGATCACCACCCGCGCGCCGCCGGTGGAGGCAGCGAGCGCCGCCGAGAGCGCGGCACTCCCGGAACCGATCACGATGACATCGGTCTCCCGGTCCCAGTCGCGCCCGTCGCCCATCGATGTCCTTGCTGTTCACCGTTCCCAGGCATCGCCGCAGGCGCGCGGCGACACCTCCGCGAGGTTACCGCTGCCGCAGCGCGGGGATCAATCCGCCAGGCGGAACTGGATTGGAATCTCCGCCGTCGCGGTGACGGCCTCGCCGCCGCGGCTGGCCGGGACGAAGCGCCATTTGCGGACGGAGGCAACCGCGGCTTCATCGAGCTCGCGATGCCCGCTGCCAGCATGTGATGGTTGGCGGGAATCCAGGTGCCGGCGCCCGACA
>DATKPX010000583.1:0-2088 GCA_035523855.1 Allostellaceae bacterium | reverse complement strand
AAGACACGAAGAAAAATTCCGCTCTCGAGCGACGCGCAGAGAGGGACTTGGTGAGGCTCTTCGTGCCTCCATGTCTTCGTGGCGAATCTTCCCTGCCTTTCCTCGACCTCCGTCGGAATTGGGTTCGTTTCGTAAATTTGCTTTCGTCGTCCTTGATATCGCTGCGTACACGGTCGCGCGGAGAGAATGGAAATTCTTGCCTTTTAATCGCTACGACTGGCTCTCCAAGATCAGAGTGAACGCTTTTTGCGTTCTACATAAGAGCGTCGCTCCCGACTTTCAAGGCCCGAGCTCGGCGGCTTTTCGCGCCAGGAAATCGCGCATTGCCGGATCCTCCGAGAGGCCGATGGCGCGGCTGTAGGCGTCGGCGGCCTCGCGCGGATGCTGGCGCTTGCGCAGCAGATGCGCGGCGAGCGCCCAGTAGGGCTGATAGGCGCTCACCGCCTCGGCGGGGATCGCCTCGAGATAGGCCCAGCCGGTCTCGGCCCCGCGCGCCTCCGCCACCGCCGCGGCGCGGCCGACGAAGGCGCCGACCGTGGGCGCCAGGCGCACGAGGCCTTCGTAGTAAAGCGCGATCGCTTCCCAGTCGGTGCCGCCGGTCACCGCGCGCCGCGCATGCATGGCCTGGATCGCCGCCTCGAGCTGGAAGCGGCCGAGGCGCCCCGCCCGCTCCGCCTTGCCGAGCAGCGCCTCCGCCTCGGCGATCATCGGCGTCGACCAGAGCGCCGTGTCCTGCTCGCTGAGCGGCACGTAAGCGCCCTCTTCCGTGCGCCGCGCCTCCCGCCGCGCCTCGCAGTGGAGCATCAGCGCCAGCAGACCCAGCGCCTCCGGCTCCTCCGGCAGCAGGCGGAGCAGCAGCCGGCCGAGCTCGATCGCCTCCGCCGCCAGCCCCTTGCGGCGCGGATCGGCGCCGGCGACATCGTCCCAGCCACTGCCATAGGCGGCGTAGATCGCCTCCAGCACCGCGTCGAGGCGCGGCGGCAGCTCCTTCGTCTCCGGCACCTCGAAGGCGATGCCGGCATCGCGGATCTTGCGCTTCACCCGGGCGAGCCGCTGGCCCATGGTGCTGGGCTGCACCAGGAACGCCGAGGCGATCCGCGCCGCATCGAGCCCCAGCACCGTCTGCAGCATCAGCGGCGTATGGGCGGCGCCATCGATTGCCGGATGGGCGCAGATGAACATCAGCTTCAGCCGCTCGTCGGGAAACATCGCCTGCACCTCGGCAAGATCCTGCGCCGCCGCCGCCACCGCGAGCAGCGTCGGCACTGCCTCGGCGACGACGCCCTGATGGCGGGCGCGGTCGACCAGACGGTGCCGCGCGGCGGTGAGGAGCCAGGCCTCGGGCTTCTCCGGCACGCCGCTCTCCGGCCAGTTCTGCAGCGCCGCCGCGAAGGCATCGGCGAGCGCATCCTCCGCCGCCGCCACGTCGCGCGAGCGGGCGGCGAGATAGGCGAGCAGGCGGCCATAGGACTCGCGCGCCGCCCGCTCGACCGCGCGGCGCGCGTCCATGGCGATCAGCTGATCGGCGGCAGGACCGGGCGCACCTCGGTGCCGCCGCCGGGACCGGCGGGATAGCGCGATGCCCAGTCGAGCGCCGTCTCGATGTTGGGGACATCGATGATGAAGAAGCCGCCGAGCTGCTCCTTGGTGTCGGCGAAGGGACCGTCCTGCACCAGGCGGTTGCCGTCCTTGAGCCTGACCGCGGCAGCGGTGCCGGGCGGCTGCAGGCCGGCGCCGGTGACGACGATGCCCGCATCCTTGAGCGCCTTCATGTAAGGCATGAAGCGGCTCCAGAAAGCCTCGCGCTTCTTCGGGTCGCTGCGCGCGGCGAATTCCTCCGGCGTCTGGTAGAACAACAGGGCGTATTGCATGGCATCCTCTCGGGGGTTGGGAGCCCCAGCGGCTCCGGCATTCCAGTGACGGGCCGGCGGCGGCGATTTCGACACCGCCGCGGCGATTTTTCGCCGCTACTTCGGCAGCACGGCGTTCGGGCGTACTTCGAAGACCCGCTCCGCCGCATGGGGAATGCGCTCGGCCCAGGCGAGCGCGGTGTCGAGATCGGGCACGTCGATGATGATGAAGCCGCCG
>DATKPX010000582.1:0-4743 GCA_035523855.1 Allostellaceae bacterium | reverse complement strand
CGCGCGCCAGCAATACGATGTCATCAAGACGGTGGCGGCGCTCGAGGAGCGGCTCGCCCACATCACCACGCCGATCACCCTCTCGGTCATCGGCTGCGTGGTGAACGGCCCTGGCGAGGCGCGCGAGACCGATGTGGGGTTTACCGGCGGCGGGAACGGCACGCACCAGGTCTATATCTCCGGCACGCCCGATCATCGCCTCAAGGGCGAGGACATCGTCGAGCACCTAGCGAAGCTCGTCGAGGACAAGGTGAAGGAGATCGACGCCCGCGCCGCGGCGGCCGCTGCCGCCACTCCCTCCCAGGCCGCGCAGTAGCGCCGCCCATCGTCGCGGTCGATCCCAATGGCTTCCTTGCAGGCGGTGCGCGGCACCCAGGATCTGTTGCCGGCCGAGCAGAGCCGTCACCGGCACGTGATCGAGACCGCGCGCTCCACCGCCGCGCGCTACGGCTATCAGGAAATCGCGACGCCGATCTTCGAGTTTACCGAGGTGTTCTCGCGGCCGATCGGCGAGACCACCGACATCGTGACGAAGGAGATGTACACCTTCACCGATCGCGGCGGCGAGGGGATCACGCTGCGGCCGGAATACACCGCCGGCATCGTCCGCGCGGTGATCTCCAACGGGTTGACGCAGAACCTGCCGCTCAAGTTCTTCGCCGCCGGGCCGATGTTCCGCTACGAGCGGCCGCAGAAGGGGCGCTTCCGCCAGTTCCACCAGATCGACGTCGAGCTGATCGGCGCGCCGCAGCCGCAGGCGGACATCGAGGTGGTGGCGCTCGGCGCCGACATCCTGGACGCGCTCGGCATCCTCAAGCGCACGGTGCTGGAGCTCAACACCCTCGGCGACACCGCCAGCCGCCAGGCCTATCGCGAGGCGCTCGTTGCCTATTACGGCCGGCATCGCGACGGTCTCTCCGCGGACAGCCTCGCGCGGCTCGAGCGTAATCCCCTCCGTATCCTCGACTCCAAGGACGAGGGCGACAAGCGCATCAACGCCGAGGCGCCGTCCTTCGCCGACTATCTCACCGCCGAGGCGCAGGGATTCTTCGACGCCGTGCGCGGCGGCCTCGACCTCATCGGCATCCCCTACAAGGTGAGCCCGCGTCTGGTGCGCGGCCTCGACTACTACTGCCACACCGCCTTCGAGTTCGTGACCACCGACTTGGGCTCCCAGGGCACCGTGCTGGGCGGCGGCCGCTATGACGGGCTCATGGGCGTGATGGGCGGGCCGGAGACGCCGGGCGTCGGCTGGGCGGCAGGGATCGAGCGTCTGGCGCTCCTCATCGACGAGCCGCCCGCCGCCGCGCGGCCGGTGGTGGTGATCCCCGTCGGCGAGGCGGGCGAGAAGGCGGCGCTCAAGCTGACGCATGAGCTGCGCCGCGCCGGCTTCACCGTCGATCTCGGCTTCTCCGGCAATGTGGGCCGACGCATGAAGCGCGCCAACAAGATCAACGCCCGCGTCGCCGTGCTGCTGGGCGAGGACGAGCTCAAGCGCAACGCCGCGACGCTGCGCGACCTCGACGGCGGAACACAGAGCGAGGTCCCGCTCGCCGAGCTTCCCGAGCGCCTCGCTCCCTTCCGTTAGCGGGCGGCGCCGGCATGCCCGGCGACCCGGCAGCCGAGGCGGGCGGCGACCTGCTCGTGATCGGCGCCAACCACCGCACCAGCCCGCTCGCCTGGCGCGACCGCTTCACGCTGATCGAGGCGGAGCTCGTCGACGAGCTGGACCGGCTGCGCCAGAAGGGATTCCGCGAGGCCGTGCTGATCGCCACCTGCGACCGCATCGAGCTGGTTTCCACCCTGGCAGCGGAGCCGTTGGGCGAGCGCTTCGCCGAGCACCTGGCGGAGCGGCTGGGAGAGAGCGTCGAGCGGGTGAGCGCGGCGCTCTACCGGCATCGCGGCGCTGCGGCGCTGCGGCATCTTTTCTCGGTGGCGAGCGCCCTCGACAGCCTGGTGATCGGCGAGCCGCAGGTGCTGGGTCAGCTGCGCACCGCCCATCGCGCCGCGAGCGAGGCGGGCCTCGTCAGCGCGCCGCTGGAAGCGGCGTTCCAGGCCGCCTACGGCGCGGCGCGGCGGATTCGGCGCGAGACCGCGATCGGCCAGCGGCCGGTCTCCATGGCGGCGGCGGCGGTGGAGCTGGCGCGCGAGGTGCACGGCGATCTCGATCGCAGCACCGCGCTGCTGATCGGCGCCGGCGAGATGGGCGAGCTGATGGCGGAACATTTCCGCCGCGCCGGCCTGAAGCAGCTCCTGGTCTCCGGCCCGACCGCCGCCGCGGAGCTGCTGGCGCGCCGGCTCGCCGCTACGCATATGCCCTTCGCGGCGCTGGCGGAGGCGCTGGTGGAGGCGGATATCGTGATCGCCTCGGTCGGCAGCGGACGCCGCATCCTCACCGCCGCCGCGATGGAGGCAGCGCTCCGGCGCCGGCGGCGGCGTCCGGTCTTCGTGATCGACGCGGCGATCCCGCCCGACGTGGAGCCGGCGGTGAACGATCTCGACGGCGCTTTCCTCTATACTCTCGACGATCTCGAGCGGAGCGCCATGGCGGGTCGCGCCGGGCGCGAGCAGGCGGCGGCGGCGGCGCGCACGATCCTCGACGCCGAGCTCGCCGGCTTCGAGCGCCGCCGGGCGGAGCGCGCAGCGGTGCCGGCGGTGACGGTGCTCAGGGCGCATTTCGAGGCGATGCGGGCGGCGGTGCTGCGCGACGAGCCGGGGCTTGACGCCGAGGCGGCGACGCGGCTTCTCGTCAACCGCCTGCTGCACGCGCCGTCGGAGTCGCTGCGCGGGCTCGCCGCCGGCGAGGGCGACGCCGCGGCGGCGGAGGCGCTGCTCAGGCGCATCTTTCAGTTGATGGGCGAGGAAGGAGACCAGACATCGTGACGACGGCCACGTCCCTCGACGGAAAGCTGGACCGGGTGGTGCGCCGGCACGCGGAGCTGGGCGACGCGCTCGCCCGGCCGGACGCCGATCCCGCGGCCTTCGGCAAGCTCTCCAAGGAATACAGCGACCTCACGCCGATGGTGGAGGCGATCGCCGGGCTCAGGAAGGCGCAGAGCGAGCTCGCCGATCTCGAGACGATCGTCGCCTCGGAATCCGATGCCGAGCTGCGCGGGCTCGCCGAGGCGGAGCTTCCTGCGCTGAGGAAGCGGGTGCCGGAGCTGGAGCATCGCATCAAATTAATGTTGCTCCCGAAGGACGAGGCGGACGAGCGCAACGCCATCCTCGAGGTGCGCGCCGGCACCGGCGGCGAGGAGGCGGCGCTTTTCGCCTCGGTGCTGTTCCGCATGTACCAGCGCTACGCCGCGCTCCGCGGCTGGCGCTTCGAGGTGCTCGACATCTCCGAGACCGGTCTCGGCGGCTTCAAGGAGGCGAGCGCCGCCATCACCGGCCGCAACGTCTTCGAGCGCTTGAAGTTCGAATCCGGCGTCCATCGCGTGCAGCGCGTGCCGGAGACAGAGGGGTCGGGCCGCATCCACACCTCGGCGGCCACCGTCGCGGTGCTGCCGGAGGCGGAGGAGGTCGATATCCAGATCGACGAGAAGGATCTCCGCATCGACGTCTTCCGCTCCAGCGGCCCCGGCGGCCAGTCGGTCAATACCACCGACAGCGCCGTGCGCATCACCCATCTGCCGACCGGCCTGGTCGTCAGCCAGCAGGACGAGAAGTCGCAGCACAAGAACAAGGCCAAGGCGCTCAAGGTGCTGCGCGCCCGCCTCTACGAGCGCGAGCGCCAGGCGCGCGAGGCGGCGCGCGCCGCCGACCGCAAGAGCCAGGTCGGCAGCGGCGACCGCTCCGAGCGCATCCGCACCTACAACTTCCCGCAGGGGCGCGTCACCGATCACCGCATCGGCCTGACGCTCTACAAGATCGATAAGGTGGTGAACGGCGAGGCGCTCGACGAGATCATCGACGCGCTCACCGCCGAGGACCGCGCCGCCAGACTGGCGGAGGCGGAATGAGCGACAAGGCGCTCGCCGAAGCGGCCGAAATTCTAAACCGCGCCGGCATCGACAATCCGCGGCGCGAGGCGCGGCTGTTGGATGAACTAGCGGCAGGCGATCCGGTGCGGCTCAAATCCTTCGTCGTGCGCCGGGCAGCGGGCGAACCCTATTCGCGTATTCGGGGGCTTCGCGAATTCTGGAGCCTCGATTTCGCGCTTTCGCCCGACACGCTCGATCCCCGGCCCGACAGCGAAACCCTGATCGACGCGGCGCTGGCCGCGCTGCCCGACAAGCAGGCGCCGTTGAGCGTGATCGATTTCGGCACCGGCACCGGCGCACTGCTGCTGGCGTTCTTGAGCGAATATCCCAACGCCACCGGCATCGGGCTCGACATCCTGCCGGGCGCCATCGCGATGGCGGAACGCAACGCTGTCTCCTTGGGTCTGGCCGCGCGCGCCCGGTTCATTGCCGGCGATTGGCGCGCAATAAATTTGCCGCCGGCCGATGTGATTCTCGCCAACCCTCCCTATATTCCGGATAGGGAAATCGACACGCTCGACCGCGCGGTACGCGTTTTCGATCCGCGCGCAGCGCTCGACGGCGGCCTGGATGGGCTCGACGCCTATCGCAGTTTGGCGCCGGCGATCGCCCGAAACCTGAAACCAGAGGGCTTCGCTTTTGTCGAACTGGGCGCCGGACAGGCCGACGCCGTCGCGGCCATCTGCCGCGCCGTCGGGCTGAATATCGCCGGCACCCGGCTCGACCTTGGCGGAATCGTGCGTTGTCTTGCGATTCGTCA
>DATKPX010000581.1:0-2855 GCA_035523855.1 Allostellaceae bacterium | reverse complement strand
TCGACAATCTCGCGCTCTATTTCTGGAGCTCGGACACCCGCACCATCAACCCGAGCTACGCCTTCGACACCGTCGATCTCGGCGTCGCCTTCATCGCGGTGCCGAAGGCGGTCTCCTTCGTCGCGGCGCTCGTCATCACCGGGGCGCTCTGGCTCTGGATCCGGCGCACCGATCTCGGCAAGGCGATCCGCGCGGTCGCCCGCGAGCGGCAGGGCGCGCGCCTCGTCGGCATCGATGTCGACCACGTCTTCGCCATGAGCTTCGGCATCGGCACCGCCTGCGTCGGCGCCGCCGCCTGCCTGCTGCTGCCGAGCTACTACGCGCATCCCGGCGTCGGCGAGAGCTTCGTCCTCATCGCCTTCACCATCGTGGTGCTGGGCGGCATGGGGAGCTTCGTCGGCGCGCTCATCGGCGGCCTCATCATCGGCATCACGGAATCCCTCGGCGGCCTGCTGCTCGGCGAGACCCTCGGCAAGATCGGCATCTTCGCCATCTTCCTCGCCGTGCTGCTGTTCCGGCCGACCGGCCTTTTCGGCCAGCGCGCCTGATGCGGCGCACCTCCGGCATCGCTGTCATCGTCCTGCTGCTGGCGCTGGCGCCGCTGCCGCTGATCGTGCGCTCGCAGTACTGGCAGCACTTCGCCATCGTGACGCTCTACCTCGCGCTCCTCGGCCAGGCCTGGAACCTGCTCGGCGGCTATGGCGGCCAGCGCTCCTTCGGCCACAGCGCCTTCTTCGGCACCGGCGCCTACGCCGCCGCCGTGCTGCAGCTCCGCCTCGGCGTCAGCCCTTGGGCCTGCCTGCCCCTCGCCGGTCTCGCCGGCGCGTTGATGGGCGCGATCGTCGGCGGCGTCAGCTTCCGCTACGGGCTCCGCGGCTCCTACTTCGCGCTCGCCACCCTCGCCTTCGCGGAGGTGCTGCGCATCCTCGCGGACTCCCTCGACATCACCGGCGCCGGCGTCGGGCTGCAGATCCCGCTCAGGCAGACCGCCGCCAATTTCCAGTTCGCCACCCGCGAGGGCTTTTACTGGGTGATGCTGGCGCTGACCGCGCTCGCCACCGCCGCCGCCTGGTGGCTGGAGAACTCCCGCTTCGGCGCCGAGCTGGTCGCGATCCGCGAGAACGAGAATGCGGCCCGCGCCCTCGGCGTTGATGCGACGCGCATCAAGCTCGGCGCCGCCGTGCTCTCGGGCGCGCTCTGCGGCCTCGCCGGCTCCTTCTACGTCCAGTACTACCTCTACCTCGACCCGCGCCTGGCCTTCGGGCCGGAAGTCTCGGTAACCGCCCTGCTGGTGCCGCTCATCGGTGGCGTCGGTACCGTGCTGGGACCGCTGGTGGGGGCGCTGGCGCTCCGCAGCCTCAACGAGACCGCAAGCGTCATCACCGGCAACGCGCCCGGCCTCAACCTCGTCCTCTACGGCGTGCTGCTGATCGTGATCCTGGCGCTGCTGCCGGACGGCCTCGTCAGCCTCGGCAGCCGGCTCGGGCTGCGCCGCGCGCGGCGGGAGCTCCGCCATGCTTGAGGTCACCGGCGTCAGCAAGCGCTTCGGCGGCCTCGCCGCGGTATCGGAGGTCTCGCTGCGCGTCGCCGCCGGCAGCATCACCGGTCTCATCGGTCCGAACGGCGCCGGCAAGACCACGCTCTTCGGCATCATCGCCGGCTTCGTCTCGGCGGATCAGGGCTCGGTGCGCTTCGAGGGCACCGAGGTGCTGGGTCTCCCCTCCCATCTGCTGGCTCGCCACGGTCTCGTCCGCACCTTCCAGATCGTGCAGCCCTTCGCCGGTCTCAGCGTGCGCGAGAACATCGCCGTCGGCTGCCATCTCCGCGAAGCGAACCGCGCCCGCGCGCTGGCGCAGGCGGCGGAGGTCGCCGGGCGCGTCGGCATGGGTGCCCTGCTCGATCGCCCCGCGACCGCGCTCACCATCGCCGGCCGCAAGCGGCTGGAGCTTGCCCGCGCGCTCGCCACCGCGCCGCGCCTGCTGCTGCTGGACGAGGTGATGGCCGGGCTCAATCCGACGGAGATCGCCGAGCTGGTGCCGGTCATCCGCGGCATCCGCGACAACGGTGTCACGCTGCTGCTGACCGAGCATGTGATGCAGGCGGTGATGAGCCTCGCCGAGCGCGTCTATGTGCTGAACGACGGCCGCATCGCCGCCGAGGGCCGGCCCGCCGAGGTGGTCGCCGATCCCGCCGTCATCGAGGCCTATCTCGGCCACGGCGCCGCCGCGCGCCTCGCGGCGCAGGCGGGAGGCGCCCATGCTTGAGGTGACCGGGCTCGAAGCGGGCTATGGCATGCTGCCGGTGCTGCGCGGCATCGATTTGGCGATCGGCGAAGGCGAGATCGTGGCGGTGCTCGGCAGCAACGGCGCCGGCAAATCCACCCTCAACAACACGCTCTCCGGCATCCTGCGGCCGAGCGCGGGCCGTATCCGGTTCGACGGCGCGGAGATCGCCGGCGCCTCGCCGGTGGCGATCGTGCGGCTGGGCCTGATCCAGGTGCCGGAGGGCCGCCGCGTCTTCCCCAATCTCAGCGTGCGGGAGAATCTGGAGCTCGGCAGCTACCGCCGCGGCCGCGCCGGCCGCGCGCGGAACATGGCCCGCATCGCCGGGATCTTCCCCCGGCTCCGCGAGCGCATGAGCCAGCTCGCCGGCACGCTTTCCGGCGGCGAGCAGCAGATGCTGGCGATTGGCCGCGGCCTGATGGGCGAGCCGCGGCTGCTGATCCTGGACGAGCCCTCCCTCGGCCTCTCGCCGCTGCTGGTGGAGGAGATGTTCCGTCTGATCGCGCGCATCCGCGAGGACGGCGTCGCGGTGCTGTTGGTGGAGCAGAACGTGGTGCAGTCGCTCGCCGTGGC
>DATKPX010000580.1:0-6088 GCA_035523855.1 Allostellaceae bacterium | reverse complement strand
GCCGATGATCGCCGCCAGCAGCACCGCGGTCAGGCTGACACGGACCGAGAGCAGCACGATGCCGACGAGGGTGGGATCGCCCTCGAGAATGAGCCGGCCGGCGGTATGGAATGCTTCGGTGAAATCGCCCATGGCGCCTGCTTTGGTTCTGCCGCCGCCAGTATGCCGCCGGGCTTGCCCGCGGCGGAAGCCCGTTCGGCCTCAGGCGCCGGCGCGCAGACGGCGCTCGCGCAGCGCGATATAGACGCCCGACACGATGATGATAACGCTCCCGACCCAGGTCCAGAGGTCGGGGAAATTGCCGAAGATGAAGTAGCCGAGGATGACCGAGCCGATGAGCTCGGCATAGCCGAGCGGCGAGATTACCGCCGCCGGGCCGAGGCGGAAGGCGCGCACCACCAGGTAATGGCCGAAGCCGCCAAAGAATCCGAGCGCCATGAACAGCAGCACATCGAAGACGCTGCGCGGCATCTCGAAGAAGAACGGCACCGCGAGGCTGGTGGCGACGGTGCCCACCAGCGCCGCATAGACGATGGCGGTCTCGGCGCTGTCATGCAGGCCGCCCCGCCTTGTGGCGATCTGATAGATGGCGTAGCAGGCGGAGCTGCCGAGGAGCGGCACCACGGCGGGATCGGTGAAGCCGTCGCCCGGCCGGATGATGACGAGGGCGCCAATGAAGCCCACCGCGACCGCGCTCCAGCGCCGCGGGCCGACGCTCTCGCCCAGCAATGGCACCGAGAGCGCCGTCACCATCAGCGGCGTGGTGAAGCCGATGGCGGAGGCGGTCGCCAGCGGCACGCTGCCGATCGCGGTGACGAAGAGGGCCGTCGAGCTCATCAGCGAGAGCGAGCGGCCGATCTGCAGCAGCGGCCGGTGGGTGTGGAAGATCCTCCAGCCGGCGCTTGGCAGGAAGACGAGCAGCATCACCAGGAAATGCCCGGCGAAGCGGGCCCAGACGATCATTGGCATCGGGTAGTCGGCGGCGAGCGCCTTGGCGGAGGCGTTGAGGAAGGGAAACAGCATGACGCCCAGGCACATCAGCAGAATGCCGCGCAGCGCATCGCCCTGCCGCTGCGGGCCCATTTCGCCGGACATCGGAAATTCCCCCTCCTGCGCGATCCGTCCGCTCGGGACGGCTGCCCCCGGATCGACTGCGGGCGCGCCAGATGCGCTCCGCATTCTATGGGCTCGGCGGCGGTTTGGAATGGCCCGCCGGCGGCGAGCCGGCAGATCGCCCTCGGCGTCCCTATCACCTTTACGGGTGAATTGACCCCTCGATATCCCGCGCTATGTGAATGCCTGCGTATTCCCGTGCTGGAACGGGGATTCTCCCGAAAACAGCCGGCGCATGCGGCTGTCGCGCGGCTGTGGCCGGCGACGCAATTGACCCGGGCGGGGCTTTTGGCGCCGCCGCGGGCCCAATGTCCAAGGAATGACATAACCGGGGGAGGTACGGCTCATGCCATCGAGGTCCATCTTGTCCCTGCGCGGCGCCTTCATTCTCGGCGGCGCGCTCGTCGTTGGCGCTCTCATCGCGGCGCCCGTGCTGGCGCAGCAGCTCAAGCACTACGATTCCCAGAACAAGGATTTCTGGACCAAGCCGCCGGACGACTGGTTCCTCGGCGACGAGACCGAGCAGCAGAAGGGGCTGACGCCGCTCAATGGCCCCGCCACCGGCCTCTCGGCGGAAGAGATCGAGGCAAATCTCAAGAAGGTGAAGCTGCCGCAGGGCTTCCAGATCGAACTCTACGCCGCAGGGGTCAACAGCGCGCGGCAGATGGCCTGGGGCGACAAGGGCACGCTGTTCGTCGGTGCTTTCGGCGTCGGCAACGTCTATGCGATCCGCGACGAGGGCGGCAAGAAGGAGGTCAAGACCGTCATCAAGGGCCTGAAGATGCCGACCGGCATCGCCTTCCACGGCGGCACGCTCTACGTCGCCGACATCGACAAGATCATCGCCTACGAGAACGCGGAGAGCTCGCTCGACAAGATGCCCCAAGGCAAGGTCGTCTATGACGACATGCCGCCTTACGCGGCGCATGGCTGGAAGTATCTCGCCGTCGACAAGGAGGGCTGGCTCTACGTGCCGTTTGGCGTGCCCTGCAACATCTGCATGCCGCCGACCAGCACCGGGCAGATCCGCCGTGTCGATCCCAAGACCGGGATGGCGGAGCTGGTCGCGGTTGGCGTGCGTAACAGCGTCGGCGGCGACGTCGATCCGCGCACCGGCCAGTACTGGTTCACCGAGAACGCCCGCGACTGGATGAGCGACGACATGCCCAGCGACAAGCTCAACCACGTGAGCCGGCTCGGGATCCATTTCGGCTATCCCTATTGCCACCAGGGCGACACGCCCGATCCCAAATATGCGATGGGGCACCCGTGCTCGGAGTTCACGCCGCCGGTGGTGAAGCTCGGCGCCCATGTGGCGCCGCTCGGCATGAAGTTCTATACCGGCAGCCAGTTCCCGGCCGAATACAGGAACAACATCTTCATCGCCGAGCATGGCTCCTGGAACCGGCACAAGTTCCAGGGCGCCCGCATCGAGCGCATCGTCGTCGATGCCGACGGCAAGCAGGCGAAGGACGAGGTCTTCGCCTCCGGCTGGATCGAGGGCGACAAGACCTATCTCGGCCGGCCCGACGACATCATCGTCGCTGCTGACGGCGCGTTGCTGGTTTCCGACGACTGGGCCGGCGCCATCTATCGCATCAGCTATAAGAAGTAGGAGCAGCGGCTCCGCTCGCGGCCCTCCCGCGGGCGGAGATTTTTCTGATGTACCCGCGCCGCATCCTCTGCATCGCCGCCGGGATCCTGCTGGCCGCCGGCAGCGCCCACGCCGCCGACATCGCCGCCGGCAAGGCGGCGGCGGAGCCCTGCGCCGCCTGTCACGGCGCCGACGGCGTCTCCGCCACCGAGCGGGTGCCGTCGCTGGCGGGCCAGCCCGACCAGTTCATCCAGTGGCAGCTCGTCTATTACCGCAGCGGCACGCGCAACGACGAGGTGATGGAGCCGCTGGCGGAGAATCTGAGCGATGCCGACATCCGCAACCTCGGCGCTTATTACGCCTCGCTGCCGCCGCCTCCGCCGACGCAGCAGAGCGACGGCAATCCCGCGCTCAGCCAGAAGGGCGCCGAGATCATCGCCGGCGACAAGTGCGGCTCCTGCCATCAGGAGCGCTTCACCGGCCAGCAGGCGACGCCGCGGCTAGCCGGCCAGCGCGAGGAATACCTGCTGAAGGCGCTGCAGGATTTCAAATCGGGCGCGCGCCGCGGTGGCGGCGTCGGCGCCATGCCCTCCGCCACTTATCGCCTGAGCGACGACGACATGACGGCGCTGGCGCATTACCTTGCGCGGGTGCAGTAGCGTCTCAGCCGTGATGGTCCTCGCCGCCGGGGCGGCCGCCGCCGTGGTCCGGGCCGCCCTGGGGCTCGCCGTGACCTTCCGGATGGCCCACCGGCTGCGGCCCGTGGGGTGCGGGCCGGGGCTGATGCGACACGGCGTGCACCGGCGCCGGCCGCGTGCCGACGACGCCCTGGCCATGGAACTCGCCCGCGCGGCTGGTGGCGGCGACGCTGGGGCGACCGTGATTGACCGACGCGAACGAGTTGTGGTTGACGCTCGCCGCGTGCTCGTGCTGCGCCTGCAGCGCGCTCGGCGGCGAGTGCTGGTCGTGCGCCGCGGCTTCCTCCGCCGCGCTCGGCCGCGCGCCAAGGCCGCCGGGCCCGCCGTTGAAGCTGACGCGGGTCACGTGCACATTGTTGACGACGGTCTTGTTGTAGACGTTGGTGATGTGGACGCTGCCGAAATTGTTGACGGCGCGGTTATAGGCGAAGACGCCATGCGCCCAGTAGCCGCCCACATATCCCACGCCGCCATAGCCGAAGCCGTAGTTGACGCCGCCGTAGAATCCCACGCGCGGGCCCCAGTAGCCCGCGTTCCAGACATAGAGGCCGTCGCGCCAGCCCCAGTAGCCGGGCGTCCACAGCAAGCCGACCGCGGGCGGCTGCACCCATGTGCCGGGCACCCAGTAGTAGCCCGCCGGCCCGTAGGCCCAGTAGCCAGGCGTCCAGATATAGCCGGGGCCGGGAATCGCCGGTTGCGCATAGACCGGCAGCGGCGGCGGTGCGACGCGGATGGAGACGGCGACGTCGACCTGCGCGCGGGCGAGGCCCGGCGTGGCGAAGAACGCCAGCGCCAGCAGCAAGGGAACGAGAGCGCGGAAGCGCCGCATGCGGATCACTCCGATGAAGAGAGGGAGGTGACGGGCGGATGCCCTCGGCATCCGCCCGCAAACGCTCAATCGCTCAGGGCGACTTCGGCGGCATCACCTGCCGCCAGGCACGATTGCAGTTGGCGACGTTCGGGTAATAGCCCTGGGGGTCGTCGCAGTAGTAGACCGCGCTCGCCGCGGCCGCCGGAGCAGCGTAGGTCGGCGCCGGCGGTGGCACGTAGACCGGCGCCGGCGCATAGACCACCGGCGGTGGCGGGGCGTAGTAGTAGGGCGGCGGATAGTACGGGTAATAATAGGGCCAGGGCGCGACGCCGACGCCGACACCCACCACCACGCGCGCATCCGCGGCCGCGGGGATGAGTACTGCGACGGCCAGCAGCGCCGCCACCAGATACTTGGTCATGCTCATCTCCGGCATGAAAAAAGGGCAACTCCCATTGCCATAATATAAGCGGGAAAGCGCTGGAAAAATCCCCACCGGCAGGGTTACTACGGTGTCATCTTCCGGAGCCTGTGACGGCCCGCCCGCGCGGATCGGTTCGCGCCGGATAACCTAAGGAATTCAGTAAAATGCCGGCTTACCAGTACATCTATGTGATGAAGGGCCTGGGCAAGACCTATCCGGGCGGCCGGCAGGTCCTGAACGACATCTACCTGTCGTTCCTGCCTGGCGCCAAGATCGGCGTCTTGGGCCCGAACGGCGCCGGCAAGTCGACGCTGCTGAAAATCATGGCCGGCGTCGAGAAGGACTTCAACGGCGAGGCCTGGGCCGCCGAGGGCGCCAAGGTCGGCTATCTGGCGCAGGAGCCGGCGCTCGACGCCAAGAAGACCGTCGCCGGGAACGTCACCGAGGGGCTCGGCGAGGTGAAGGCGCTGCTCGATCGCTTCGAGGCGGTGAGCACGAAGCTCGGCGAGGAGATGTCCGACGACGAGATGAACGCGCTCCTGGCGGAGCAGGGCGAGCTCCAGGAGAAGATCGACGCCGTGAACGGCTGGGAGCTCGAGCGCACCATCGAGATTGCCATGGACGCGCTGCGCTGCCCGCCGGGCGATGCCGATGTCGGCAAGCTCTCCGGCGGCGAGCGGCGCCGCGTCGCGCTCTGCCGACTTCTGCTGCAGCGGCCGGACCTGCTGCTGCTGGACGAGCCCACCAACCACCTGGATGCGGAGTCGGTGGCCTGGCTGCAGCGCTTCCTCGCCGATTATCCCGGCACCGTCGTCACCGTCACCCACGATCGCTATTTCCTCGACGAGGTCGCGGGCTGGATCCTCGAGCTCGATCGCGGCCGCGGCATTCCCTACGAGGGCAACTATTCCGGCTGGCTCGAGCAGAAGCAGAAGCGGCTGGAGCAGGAAGGCAAGGCCGAGGCGGCGCGCCAGCGCACCCTCGAGCATGAGCTGGAGTGGATCCGCCAGAGCCCGCGCGCCCGCCAGGCGAAGAGCAAGGCGCGCATCCAGGCCTATGACAGTTTGGTGGCGCAGAGCCGCGAGAAGGCGCCGGAAACCGCGCAGATCGTCATCCCGCCCGGCCCGCGCCTCGGGGATCTCGTGATCGATGCCGAGCATCTCGCCAAGGCCTATGGCGACCAGCTGCTGATCGAGGACCTGAGCTTCCGCCTGCCGGCGGGCGGCATCGTCGGCATCATCGGCCCGAACGGCGCCGGCAAGACGACGCTCTTCCGCATGATCACCGGCCAGGAGAAGCCGGATAAGGGCTCGCTGCGGCTCGGCGAGACGGTGAAGCTCGGCTATGTCGATCAGTCGCGCGACACGCTCGCGGCGGACAAGACGGTGTGGGAGGAAATCTCCGAGGGGCAGGACGAAATCGATCTCGGCCGGCGCAAGATGCCGAGC
>DATKPX010000579.1:0-5496 GCA_035523855.1 Allostellaceae bacterium | reverse complement strand
GATCCGCGCAGCGGGCGATGTAGAGCGCGGTGTTGAGCGTATCGCCGCCGAAGCCGAGGCCGAGGGAGCTCGCGTCCCGATGGGTGAGCTCCAGCATGCACTCGCCGACGGACGCCACTCTGATCACGGGGTTCACCTCTTGGTCGGCGGGCATCGTTCGATTACTCTTGCCGGCGCCGATCTCGGCTCGTCAAGGCCAACGCGGAGGATGCCATGCACGCGATCTTCGAGCACACCGCGGTGCTGCCGGTGCTGGCGATCGAGCGGCTGGAGGACGCGGTGCCGCTCGCCCGCGCGCTGGCGCGCGGCGGGCTCCGGCTGCTGGAGGTGACCTTCCGCACCGAGGCGGCCGCCGCCGCAATCGCCGCCATCGCCCGCGAGGTGCCGGAGGCGGTGGTCGGCGCCGGCACGCTGTTGCGCCCGGCCGACGTGACGCGGGCGGTGGAGGCCGGCGCCCGGTTCCTGGTGAGCCCGGGCTTCACGCCGGAGCTGGTGGCGGCCGGGCTTGCCAGCGAGGTGCCCTATCTGCCGGGCGTCGCCACCGCCTCGGAGGTGATGCTGGCGCGCTCGCTCGGCTGCTCCTTCCTCAAATTCTTCCCGGCCTCGGCGATGGGCGGGCCGGCGACGCTCGCCGCATTCGCTCCAGTGTTCCGCGGCATCGCTTTCTGCCCCACCGGCGGGATCACCGCCGACACCGCGCACTCCTATCTCAGCCTGGCGAACGTGCCGATGGTGGGCGGCAGCTGGATGGCGCCGGCCTCGGCGCTCGCCGAGCGTGACTGGGCGCGGATCACCACCCTTGCCAGCGCGGCGGCGGGGCTCAAGCGGGGTTGAGCCAGCGGCGGAGCTCCGCCACATACGCCGGTGGGAAGCCGCGCGCCTCGGCAGCGGCGACGATCGGCTCGAGATAGCCGGCGCGCGGCCGCCCGGTCGCGGGACCGTTGCCGAGATAGACCAGGGCCGGCGCCGCCGCAACCGTCAGCGTCTCGCGATGGTAAAGGCCGCCGGCCACATTCTCGAATTGGTCGAGGATCCGCTCGCAGTCGGGCGTGATCCACCAGAGCACGCCGTGAACCGCGGCGCCGGCCTCCGGCAGGATGGTGGCATAGCCTCGGCCCATGATGGCGAAGCGCCAGCCCGGCAGGATCACCGTGCCGATCTCGCGCGCGGCGGGGCAGCGCGCCGCCATGTCCGCCGCAATCATGTTGGCGCCGTAGGCGAAGCAGCGCTTTCGCGCTGCCGGGTCGGAGGGAGGAGCGGTGCGCATGGGCCTGCCGCATGCTTCTAGCGCACCGGCGCCTGGCGGGAAACGCCGGCGGCTAACGCGCCGGCAGCTTCTGGGTGATGACGCCGTACCAGCCGAGCCCCTTGTAGGTCTCGTAGCCGGGTGTCAGCGCGAAGCCGACCATGGCGCCGTCCGTGTTGGAATAGTAGCCGGTGCGCCGCCCGCGGGTCTCGAGGGCGAGGCTGTCGCTGAGCACGCCGCGGCCGTCGGAGGCGGCGATGACGCGGTTCTTCGCGTCCACCAGCAGGCATCGGGTCCGATCCGCCTCGTCCTTGGTGAACCGCACGCCTTTCACCACGGCGGCGGCCTGCGGCTGCCAGTCGAAGAAGATGCCGAGCACGCCGATCGGGGCGCCGCTGGCGGTGCCGCCGCGGCGGATCGCGGTGGCGTAGGTCGCGACCTGCGCGTTGTCGAGGAGGCGCGCGGTGCTGACATCGTCGGCGACATAGTCGTCGCCGGAGCGGGTCGCCATCGACTGCTGGAACCAGGGCTGATCGGCGACGCTGGAGCCGACGACGGAGCGGAAGCGCTCGGGCCGGCCGTTGGCGACCACGCGCCCGCTGGCGTCGGCGATCCAGAGATCGATATAGACGGTGTAGCTGTTGAGGATCACGCCCAGGCGCTGGGAGGCGAAGCTGGCGGCCGCCGGATCCTGTCCGGCCACCGCCGCCACCACCGCGCCGTCGGTCGCCCACCAGCGCACGTCGCAGGAGCGCTCGTAGAGATTGCGATCGATGATCTCGATCATGTTGAGGGCGAGATCGGAGAGTCGCTGGCCGCGCATCTGCTGCACCATCAGCTCGCCCAAACCGGTGAGCTCGCCGATCGAGCCCGCGAGCTCGGTGGAGAGCTCGCCGGCGATGCCGGTGATGCGCTCGGAGATCGCCTTCACCTCCTGCGCCACCACGCCGAAGCCGCGGCCGGCCTCGCCCGCGCGCGAAGCCTCGATCAGCGCGTTGAGGGCGAGGGTCCGGGTCTCGCTGGTGATGCGGTTGATGAGGGTGATCTTGTCGTCGACGATCTTGCCGACCTGCTTCGACAAGGCGACGACACGCTCGGGCTCTGCCATGGCACTACTCCGCTTTGCGCCAAAGATTCCCGATTAAAATTAACGCTCCCTGAAATACGCGAGTATTCGCTGGGCGCTCGCGCAATTTCTTTTGCCTGTTATTTGAGCAGGCGCAGCTTTCGCTCGGCGCCGGCGACTGGACCGCGAGGACTCTTGCGCGCGCTGATCGCCCGGCCGATTACGCAACGTTCCTCAATAGGTGGCGCGGCCGCCGGAGATGTCGAACACCGCGCCGGTGCTGAATGAGCAATCCTCGGAGCTGAGCCAGGCCACCAGCGCGGCGACTTCCTCGGCGGCGCCGAAGCGCCCCATCGGGATCTTCGACAGCATGTACTGGATATGCTGCTCGGTCATCTGCGAGAGCATCTCGGTCTTGATCACCGCCGGCGCCACCGCGTTGACGCGGACGCCGGTGCCGGCGAGCTCCTTGCCGAGCGACTTGGTGAGCGCGATCACGCCGGCCTTGGCGGCGGAGTAGGCGGCGGCATTCGGGTTGCCCTCCTTGCCGGCGATCGAGGCGATGTTGACGATGCGGCCGTAGTTGCGCTTCGCCATGCCCGGGACCACGGCGCGGTTGCAGAGGAAGACGCCGGTGAGATCGATGTCGATCACCGAGCGCCAAGCCTCGACGGGATAGTCCGCCACCGTCGCGTTGGGCCCGGTAATGCCGGCGCTCGCCACCAGGATGTCGACAGGGCCGATACGCCGCTCGGTCTCCGCCAACGCCGTCGCTACCGCTTCGGGCTTCGTCACGTCCATCGTGACGCCGGCCGCGCCCTGGAGCTTGCCGGCGGCGGCCTCGGCGCCCTCGCGATCCCACAGCGAGACCTTGGCGCCCGCCTCGGTGAGGCGCCCGGCGATTGCGTAGCCGATGCCGCGCGCGCCGCCGGTCACCACCGCGACGCGGCCTTTGAGATCGATCTGGTTCATGGATGGAGCCCCCTGCGTGGGAAAGCGAATGGATGCGGGAAAACGAATGGCTTCATGCGCGGACACCCCGCCGCTATGATGCCCGGCATTGGAAACGAGGCGCTGCATCGGAGTCAATCCGGGCAGCCGGTGACAACGAGGAGGGGCAATGCCCGAGGACGCGCGCAGCCGAGCCAAATTCCGCAGCGCCGAGTGGTTCGGCAAGGCGGACCGCGACGGCTTCACCCATCGCTCCTGGATGAAGAACCAGGGCCTGCCGCATCACCTCTTCGACGGACGGCCGGTGATCGGCATCTGCAACACCTGGTCCGAGCTCACGCCCTGCAACGCGCATTTCCGCCGCATCGCCGAATACGTGAAGCGCGGCGTCTACGAGGCCGGCGGCTTCCCGCTCGAATTCCCCGTGATGAGCCTGGGCGAGACGCTGATGCGCCCGACGACCATGCTGTTTCGCAACCTCGTCAGCATGGACGTGGAGGAATCGATCCGCGCCAACCCCATGGACGGCGTCGTGCTGCTGATGGGCTGCGACAAGACGACGCCGGCGCTGCTGATGGGGGCGGCGAGCTGCGACCTGCCGACGCTGGGCGTCTCCGGCGGGCCGATGCTGAACGGCAAGTTCCGCGGCCAGGACATCGGCTCCGGCACCAATGTCTGGTCGATGAGCGAGGATGTGCGCGCCGGCAAGATGACGCTCGCCGATTTCATGGACGCCGAGGCCTGCATGTCGCGCTCCGCCGGCCACTGCATGACCATGGGCACCGCGTCGACCATGGCGAGCATGGTGGAAGCGCTCGGCATGGGGCTCCCCACCAACGCCGCGATCCCTGCCGTCGACAGCCGCCGCTACGTGCTGGCGCATATGGCGGGGCGGCGCATCGTCGAGATGGTGCGCGAGGATCTCCGCATGTCGAAGATCCTCACTCGCAAGGCCTTCGAGAACGCGATCCGGGTCAACGCGGCGATCGGCGGCTCCACCAACGCGGTGGTGCACCTGCTGGCGCTCGCCGGCCGCATCGGGGTCAAGCTCGAGCTCACGGATTTCGACCGGCTCGGCCACGACATCCCGCTGCTGGTGAACCTGATGCCGTCGGGCAAGTTCCTGATGGAGGATTTCTTCTATGCGGGCGGATTGCCGGCGGTGATCCGCGAGCTGGGCAAGCTCGTCCACAAGGACGCCCTTACCGTCAACGGCAAGACCATGGGCGAGAACACCGAGGAGGCGCCCTGTTACGACCGCGAAGTGATCGCCGCCATGGGATCGCCGGTGAAGGAGAAGGCCGGCATCGCGGTGCTGCGCGGCAATCTCTGTCCCGACGGCGCCGTCATCAAACCGTCCGCGGCGACGCCCAAGCTGATGAAGCATCGCGGCAAGGCGCTGGTCTTCGAGAACATCGAGGACTTCCACGAGCGCATCGACACCGTCGACGCCGACGAGACCATGGTCATGGTGATGAAAGGGGCGGGACCCAGGGGATATCCGGGCTTCCCGGAGGTCGGCAACATGCCGCTCCCCAAGAAGGTGCTGCAGAAGGGCATCACCGACATGGTGCGGATCTCCGACGCGCGCATGAGCGGCACTGCCTATGGCACCGTGGTGCTGCACGTCTCGCCGGAGGCCGCCGTCGGCGGCACGCTGGCGCTGGTGCAGAACGGCGATCCCATCGAGCTCGATGTCGAGAAGCGGAGCCTCAACCTCGATGTGCCGGAAGCGGAGCTGAAGCGCCGGCGCGACGCCTGGAAGCCGCCCGCCGCTACCTACGACCGCGGCTATGCGCGGCTCTATATCGATCACGTGCTGCAGGCCCATCAGGGCGCCGACCTCGATTTCCTGGTCGGCAAGAGTGGCGCCGTGGTGGCGCGGGAGTCGCACTGATGGCGGCGGTCGATATCCGCGGGGTGCGGAAATCCTTCGGTCCGGTCGATGTCATTCACGGCATCGACGTGGCGATCGGCGACGAGGAGTTCGTGGTGCTGGTCGGTCCCTCTGGCTGCGGCAAGTCGACGCTCTTGCGCCTGATCGCCGGGCTCGAGGACGTCACCTCCGGCCAGGTCCTGATCGACGCCAAGGACATGACCAATGTCGGCCCCTCCAAGCGCGGGCTCGCCATGGTCTTCCAGTCCTACGCGCTCTATCCGCACATGAGCGTGCGAGGCAACATTGCCTTCGCGCTGAAGATGGCCGGGCAGGGCGCCGACGTGATCGAGCAGA
>DATKPX010000578.1:0-6096 GCA_035523855.1 Allostellaceae bacterium | reverse complement strand
GCTCGCAGTTCTCGCTCTGGCCGAGAGTGCAGGGGCCGGCGGCCAGATGCTGCTCGTCGGTCCAGCGCTTCAGCATGCCGGTCCATTTGTAGAAGCGGCCGATGTCGGTGGAATGCGCCTCGCGGGTGCCGAAGAGCTGCGGATAGAGCCGCGCCTCGTCGCCGCTGGAGCTTGCCTCGGCAGCGAGGGGAAGCCACAGCAGCCCCAGCAGACCGAGCACGACAATGTAAAGTACTTGCTTCACCCAGCGCCTCGTTCGGTGGCCCCGCTGTCTCGGTGAGACCGGAGGCTTTGCGTCGCCGGGTCGCCCCGGGTTTGCCGTTTCGTGATGGCGCCTCGTTGGAGGCGGTCATCGGATGTGCGCGCAGATTAGCGATTGCGGCTTAACGCCCGCTGAAAACTGCGCTGCATTTTCGGAAAATTGGTCGGTCGATAAGCCGCTGATTCAGCGCGCTGATTCGGGGGAAATTGGGGCTCTTCCGAGCCCGCTTTCGAGGGCCGCCCGCTCAGCGCAGGAAGTCGATCAGATCGAGCCCCGGCGGCGCCACCCGCGTCTGCGAGAGAAGGCCGTGCACCTGGCCGCGATGATGCGTCTGGTGATTGAAGAGATGGCCGAGCACGAGGCGCAGCGGCACGCGCCGCCGCTCGCCCGCGCTGCTGAGATAGTCGAGCGGCTGGTCGAGTGCCGCGGCATCGAGGCTCGCGACGGTGCGGATCAGCCGCTCATCCTCGGCAACGCGGGCGACGCGCAGCGCGGTGAAGTCGCCGTAGAGGATCTGGTTGAGCGCCAGCCTCTCCACCCGTCCCTCGATGCGGCCGAGCCAGATGCGATCACCCACCAGCAGATGGTTGAGCGTGGCGTGGATCGAGCCGAAGAAGGCGGGACGCGGTTCCATGTACTCGGGCTCGGGGAGATGGGCGCAGGCGTCGTAGAGGCGCTGATTGGCCCAGGCGTTGTAGCGCGCGAAGGTGGCGCAATAGGAATCGCGCATCGATGCCTCCTTGCAGAGGTCGTGCGCCACAGTCTACGCCGAGCCGGCGGCCGAGGCGACAGGCTCCTTCGCCCGTCAGACGTCGAGATCGCCGTCGCCGGCCGAGGCACTGCCGTGCACTCTGCCGAGCGGCAGCCAGGCCCACATGCCGATCAGCATGTTGACGTCGCTTGCCCCGGCGGCGAGCGGCGCGACGATGCGCTCGAAATAGTTCACGACCGGGGTGAGGGTGACGCCGCGGGTGCTCATGCGGATATAGCCGGGCCGGCGCTCGCGGATCACCGGCACGAAGGCGCGTTGGGCGAGCGCGAGCCACTCCGGCCGATGCGCCTCCTCGAAGTAGCGGCCGGTGAGATCGACCTTGAGATGCTGCTGATGCGCGGTGCCGAGCAGACGCCAGCGGTAGCGATAGGGATGCGATGCCTCCACCGGCGGCAGCACGTCGATCATGGCGATGCCCGCGAGCAGCCGGCGGAGCGCGAAGGGAGAGATGTCGGGTCGCGACGGCAGCGTGCCGTCTTCCCGCACCAGGCCCTGCCAGTAGGCGAGGAACTCCAGCAGATCGGCGTGCGGCAGGATTCCCGGCGGCCAGCTGATCGGCTCGTTGCGGTGACGCGGCAGCAGCATGGGAGGCACCACGACGTCCAGCCCGTCCGCCCCCAGGCCCTTCGGCCGTTCCCTATCCACCGCGTTCCCTGCCTGCGACAACAAATCCGCCCGCTCAATGCTGTGACGGCAACTGGTTAATAAACCGTTAACGGCGATTTTAGCCCCTGGGAGGTAAGGTGAATTCGGAGCTATATATTGGAAAATTATGGGCGCTGCGCGCGCTCCGAAGAGGGGGTCAAGGCGCCTCGCCCGCCTCGTGGCGACCGCCCGCAGGGCAGGGGAATCTGGGTGCGATCTGCTGCACTTGCGGCGCCGGGACCGGCCGCGCCGCGGCCGCCCGCCGCGACCGGCGATGGCTCGCCATGACGGGCGTGTCATGCCGCACGCCGCGCGCTGACGTCGCGCGCGGCGAGTCACGCGCGGCGCGAGCCGCGCGCGCTCGACGCGGCCGCTAAGGTTAAGAGCGCGACTCCGCGCTCATGGATGCCGCTCTCATGCGATGCGCAGCGAAGATTCTGCTGCGCGGAGACTCGTCATCCCCGCATCGAGTGGTTTAGGATGCGTTACCGACGAAGGAGAGCGCGTGGGAGGAAGAATGTTGTTCGTGCGCCCGGCGACCCGGAAGGATGCAGGCGAGATCGCCCGCATCGACGTCGACACGTGGCGCGACACCTATCCCGGCGTCCTGCCCGCGAAGGTGCTGCTCGGCCTCTCGCCGGCCCGGCTCGCCGCCGATTGGCAGGCGCAGCTCGCGCATCGCCCCGACGACACCCGCGTCGCCGAGTGGACCGGCGTCGGCATCGTGGGATTCGGCAATTGCGGCTCGGCGCGTCACCCGATCGAGGGTCTCGCCGGCGAGGTGCACACGCTCTACGTCACGCCGGACTTCCAGGGCCGCGGCGTTGGTCGCGCGATCTTGATGGCGCTGTTCCGCCGCCTCGTAGCCTCCGGCCATGCCTCCGCGGTGATCTGGGTGCTGCGCGACAATCCCGCCCGGTTCTTCTACGAGCGGATGGGCGGCAGCCGCGTCGCCCATCGCAACATCACCGTGGGCGGCACGCCGGTTCCCGCGATCGCCTATGGCTGGCGCGACCTGCCGGCGACGGTGCGGCTCGGCGGCCGCGCGATGCGGCCGCTGGCGGACGACGGCGGCACGCCTCTATAAGCGACGACAAGCGGCCGGCCTGGCGCGGGGGGATTCCTTGATCGTCGCCGCCGGTGGTGAACGCATGCTTCGGGGAGGAGCGGCGCATGGCCGGGGAGATCTGGGAGAAATCCTATCCCAAGGGCGTGAGCTGGTCTGAGCCGCTGCCGCCGACGGAGCCGGTGCAGCGGATGCTGGAGCGCGCGGCGGCGCGCTGGCCCGACGTGGTGGCCTGCGACTTCTACGACCGGCTGATCACCTATGATGAATGGCTGCGCCTCGCGCGCCGCGCCGCCAAGGGCTTCCGCGCCCTGGGCGTCGGGCCGGGCGTCGCGGTCGGCCTGCATCTTCCCAACACGCCGCACTACCTCGTCGCCTTCTTCGGCGTGCTGCTCGCCGGCGGGCACGTGGTGAATTTCAGCCCGCTCTATTCGCTCCGCGAGCTGCGCCAGCAGCTGCTGGATTCCGAGAGCGCCGTCATGGTCACCCTCGATCTGGGCCCGCTCTATCCGCAGATCGCTGCCCTCAAGGGCGAGGGCCGGCTCGGCGCCGTCGTCGTCGGCAGCCTCGAGGATTTCCTGCCCGCGGCCGCGGCGCGGGCGATGGCGGGCGCGCCGGCGGAGCGCCGCCCCGGTCCCGGCCGCGAGATCGATTTCCGCGCCCTCATCGACAATGACGGTGTGCTGGACCCGCCGGTGCCGGATCCCGCCGCCGACGAGATCGCGGTGCTGCAGTACAGCGGCGGCACCACCGGCGAGCCCAAGGGCGCCATGCTGACGCACGGCAATCTCGCCAGCGCGGTCGCCATGCGCGACCGCTGGACCATGGGCCGGCTGGAGCGCGGCGCGGCATCGGTGCTGGTGGTGCTGCCGCTCTTCCACGTCTACGGCATGAGCATGGTGATGCTGGTGGGGATCGTGGCGGGCATGCGGATGATCCTGCATCTGCGCTTCGATGCCGAGCGCGTGCTGGTCGATGTCGAGCGCAAGCGGCCGACGCTGTTCTCCGGCGTTCCCACCATGTTCACGGCGCTGCTGCAGCACCCCCGCGCCCGCGAGTTCGACCTGAGCGGGCTGCGCTACTGCACCTCCGGCGGCGCGCCGCTGCCGCGCGAGATCCTGCAGGGTTTTCAACGCCTGACCGGCCGCGGCATCGTCGAGGGCTACGGCCTCACCGAGTGCTCGCCGATCCTCACCCTCTCGCCGATCGACGGCGATGCGCGGCCGGGCACGGTGGGGCTGCCCTGTCCCAACACGATGGTGGAGATCGTCGACATCGAGACCGGGGCACGGGTGCTGCCAACCGGCGAGGCCGGCGAGGTCTGCGCCCGCGGGCCGCAGGTGATGAAGGGCTACTGGAAACGGCCGGAGGCGACGGCGGCGGCTTTTGCCGGCGGGCGCTTCCATACCGGCGACATCGGCTTCCTCGACGCCGACGGCTTTCTCACCCTGGTCGACCGCCGGAAGGACATCATCCTCTCCGGCGGCTTCAACGTCTTTCCGCGCATCATCGAGGAGGCGATCTACGAGCATCCGGCGGTCGCCGAGGTGACGGTGATCGGCATCCCCGACCTCTACCGCGGCGAGGCCGCCAAGGCCTTCATCGCGCTGAAGCCGGGCGCCACGCTCGAGTTCGCGGAGCTGAAGCGCTTCCTCGCCGACAAGCTCGGCCGCCACGAGATCCCGGCGGAGATGGAGCTGCGCGACAGTCTGCCGAAGACGCCGGTCGGCAAGCTCTCGAAGAAGGAGCTGGTGGCGGAGGAGCGGGCGAAGCGGGGCGCCTGAGCGAGGGCGTGGCGGCCTGCCGATCGCAGCGCGGTCCGCCAGTTGACATCACTTCGTCACTTGGCTAATTTGCAAATCTATAAAATGGATACGACGGTCGTGCTCAAGGCGCTGGCGAACGAGCGCCGCATCAGGATCCTGGGGTGGCTGAAGGACCCGCGCGCGCATTTCCGGCCGCAGGTCGACGGCGATCTGGTCGAGGACGGCGTCTGCGGCGTGCTGATTGCCGAGAAGCTCGGCGTCACCGCGCCGACCCTGAGCGAGCATATGCGCATTCTGGCCGCCGCCGGCCTCGTTCGCGCCAAGCGCATCAAGGGCTGGACCATGTATAAGCGCGACGAAAAGGCGATCGCGGCGGCCAAGCGGGCGATACGGGACAAAATATAGCAGCGGAGGGACGATAGCCGCCGATGTCGGACACCTATGAAAAGCTGATCGCGCTGCTCGATGCGCACCAGGCGTCCTATCGCCTGATCGACCACGCGCCCGAGGGGCAGACCGACAAGGTCAGCGCGCTGCGCGGCAATCCCGTCGCGGCGGCCGCCAAGTGCATCGTCCTGATCGTGAAGATCGGCAAGAAGACATCGCGCTTCGTGCTGGCGGTCGTCCCCGGCGATGCGCGCGTGGACACCGCGAAGGTGAAGTCGCTGTTCAGCGGCGCCACCTATGCCGGCTTTGCGGCGACCGACGTCGCCGAGCGGCTGGCCGGCAGTGTCGCCGGGACGGTGCTGCCCTTCAGCTTCCATCCCGATCTCATGCTGGTCGCCGACCCGTCGATCACCGGGCACGAGGAGCTCTTCTTCAACGCCGCGCGCCTCGACCGCTCGATGGCGCTGCGCACATCGGATTACCTGGCCCTCGCCAAGCCGCGGATGGAGCCGATCAAGGGAGCGGCAGCCCAACCTTAGATTCGCCGCCGGCCCTCGGCGAAGACTTGCCTCCATTCGAGCACGCGGACGGAGCGGCGGAGGCCCGTCGGCCAGAAGGGGTCGTCGTGGATTAGCGCCTGCACCGTCGCGCGATCGGACGCCTCCACCAGCCAGAGCCCGCCGCCCGGCGAGCCGTCGGCCTCGCCGAGCGGGCCGGCGGCGCGGATCGCCGCCGCGTTCCGCTCCAGGAAGACGAGATGGTCAGGCATGTGGCGCTGGCGCGCTTCCGCCGCGAGCCCGGGATCGTCCTCGAACAGCACGGCGAAGAGCGGCATCGGCGTCTCCGGCAAGGGGTGGACGCCGCCATCCTCGCCGCCGCAGACTTGGCCTGGGGAGCCGAAGTTTTGCCGAGGAGCTCTGCGCCGATGCAGGCCCTGAACTGGAACGATCTGCGCCATGTCCTGGCGGTGGCGCGCGGCGGCAGCCTCGCCGCCGCCGCGAAGCAGCTCGGCGTCGATCAGACCACGGTGACGCGGCGGCTCGCCGCGGCGGAGGCGGCGTTGGGCGCGCGCCTCTTCGAGCGCGGCGAGGGCGGCGCGCTCGAGCCGACCGCCGCCGGCGCGGCCGCCGTCGCCCGCGCCGAGCGCGTCGAGCAGGAGATCGAGAGCCTCGCCGCCATTGCCGGCAGCAATGCGGCG
>DATKPX010000577.1:0-7863 GCA_035523855.1 Allostellaceae bacterium | reverse complement strand
TGCCAGGCCCAGGCGGTGCGGATGATGGTGTCGAGGTCGGAGAACCCAGGCGTCCAGCCCAGCACCTCGCGCGCCCGGCTGGCATCCGCCACCAGCACCGGCGGGTCGCCCGGCCGGCGGGGGCCCTCGCGCCGCGGGATCCGATGCCCGGTGATCCGCTCCGCCGCCGCGATCACCTCGCGCACGGTGTGCCCCACCCCGGTCCCCAGGTTCAGCGTCAGGCTCAGGCCCCCGGCCAACAGCCGGTCCAGCGCCTTCACATGCGCCTCCGCCAGGTCCTGCACATGGATGAAGTCCCGGATCGCGGTGCCGTCCGGCGTCTGGTAGTCGGTGCCGAAGACGTCGATCTGCGCCCGGTTGCCCAGCGCCGCCTCCAGCACCAGCGGAATGAGGTGCGTCTCCGGCTGATGGTCCTCGCCGATCTCCCCCTCCGGATCGGCGCCGGCGGCGTTGAAGTAGCGCAGCGTCGCATGGGTGAACCCATGCGCCGACCCGTACCACTGCAGCATCCGCTCCACCATCAGCTTGCTCTCCCCGTAGGGATTGACCGGCCGCTGGAAGGCGCTCTCGCTGACTGGCACCTGCTCGGGGATGCCGTAGGTGGCGCAGGTCGAGGAGAAGACGATGCGGCGCACGTCATGGGCGCGCATCGCCTCCAGCAGCTTCAGGCTGTTGGTGACGTTGTTCTGGAAATAGGCTTCCGGCTTGATGACGGATTCGCCGACATAGGCGAACGCCGCGAAATGCATAACCGCGGCAATATCATAGCGTTGAAGGGTATCGGCGAGGCGGTCGCTGTCGGCGAGATCGGCCTCCACCAGGGGGCCCCAGCGGACCGCTTCCCGGTGGCCGTAGACCAGGTTGTCGTAGGTGACGGGCCGATGGCCGGCCCGAGCGAGCGCCTTGCAGGCATGGCTGCCGATATAGCCGGCGCCGCCGGTTACCAAAATCGTCTTGCCCATGGTCTACTGCGGATTGCCGTTCGGGTTGAGGGGTCGGTACCCACCAAGAACGGCCGCCCTCGCCCCCTTCTTCCGCGTCGCGCGGCATTTTTTTACCTTTTCGTCTCTACGACGACTCCGCAACCCGTGCAAGGGTTGCGTCGGGTTTCGCCCGGTGGGACGGGTGGTTAACCCCGCTTTATGGAGTTGCGGGTTTCCTTGACGTCCGCCCGGGCATGGCCACAATAGCCGCCGCTCGGCCGGGAGGAGCGCCCACGCGGTCCGTCCATGGTGAATTCGCGGGTAATCCGGAGGGCTTCGGGGAGCCATTCGATCGCTTGCGACAGTTGGACGCGAGCCGCCGTGCCGCGCGGACGGAATTTCCCGGTGAAGATACCGTTGTGTCGGGAGTTCGAGCCGTAGCCCAGGAGTTCTCATGCGTATCGCTGTCATTGGCACCGGTTACGTCGGTCTGGTTTCCGGGGCGTGCTTCTCGGAATTCGGTGTCGAGGTTACCTGCGTCGACAAGGACGCCGGCAAGATCGAGCGCCTGAAGGCCGGCGAGATCCCGATCTACGAGCCGGGGCTCGACCAGCTCGTCCAAAGCAATGCCCGTGCCGGGCGCCTGTTCTTCACCACCAACCTCGCCGAAGCGGTGAAGGGCGTCGATGCCGTCTTCATCGCCGTCGGCACCCCCTCACGCCGGGGCGATGGCCACGCCGATCTCAGCTATGTCTTCTCCGCCGCCGAAGAGGTGGCCAAGGCCCTCACCGGCTATGTGGTGGTGGTGACCAAGTCGACCGTTCCGGTCGGCACCGGGCGCAAGGTGGCGGAGATCCTCCGCAAGATCCGTCCGGAGGGCAGCTTCGACGTCGCCTCCAATCCGGAGTTCCTCCGCGAAGGCTCGGCGATCGAGGATTTCATGCGGCCCGACCGCGTGGTGATCGGCGCCGAGACCGACCGCGCCCGCGAGGTGATGCGCGGCCTCTATCGGCCGCTCTTCCTGATCGAGACGCCGATCGTCTTCACCAGCATCGAGACCTCCGAGCTCATCAAATACGCCTCCAACAGCTTTCTCGCCGCCAAGATCTCCTTCATCAACGAGATGGCCGATCTCTGCGAGAAAGTGGGCGCCGACGTCCAGGACGTCGCCAAGGGCATCGGCCTCGACGGCCGCATCGGCGGCAAGTTCCTGCACGCGGGCCCCGGCTATGGCGGCTCCTGCTTCCCCAAGGACTGCCTCGCCTTGGTGCGGACTGCCCAGGAAGCGGGCGCCCCGGTCTCCATCATCGAGCAGGTGATCAAGGTCAACGACACCCGCAAGCAGCGGATGGCGGACAAGGTGATCAAGGCCTGCGGCGGCAGCGTTGCCGGCAAGACCCTCGCCGTGCTGGGCCTCACCTTCAAGCCCAACACCGACGACATGCGGGATTCGCCGAGCCTCACCATCCTCCCCGCGCTGCAGGCCGCCGGCGCCCAGATCCGCGCCTTCGATCCCGAGGGCGTGAAGGAGGCGAAGCAGCTGATGCCCGGCATCGTCTTCGCCGAGAATGCCTATGACGCGATGACCGGCGCCGATGCGCTGGTGCTGCTGACGGAATGGAACGAGTTCCGCGCCCTCGATCTCGCCCGGGTGCGCCAGCTCCTGAAGTCGCCGACCATCGTCGACCTCCGCAACATCTACAAGCCCGCCGAGATGGCCGCCGCGGGATTCTTCTATTTCAGCGTCGGCCGCAAGGCGGGCGAGCCCACCCACGCCGGACAGCGCGTGCGCACCTCGAGGACGTGACATGAACCCCACCCGGAAGCGCATCCTCGTCACCGGCGGCGCCGGCTTTCTCGGCTCCCACCTCTGCGAGCGCCTGGTCGCGCAAGGGCACGATGTGCTCTCGGTGGACAACTACTTCACCGGCCGCAAGGACAACATCGCCCATCTGCTGCAGCACCCGAACTTCGAGGCGATGCGGCACGATGTCTGCTTCCCGCTCTATGTGGAGGTGGACGAAATCTATAACCTCGCCTGCCCGGCCTCCCCGGTGCATTACCAGTTCGACCCCGTGCAGACGACCAAGACCAGCGTCTCCGGCGCCATCAACATGCTGGGGCTGGCGAAGCGCGTGCGCGCCAAGGTGTTCCAGGCCTCGACCTCGGAGGTCTATGGCGACCCCGTCGTCCATCCGCAGACCGAGGACTATCGCGGCAACGTCAACCCGATCGGTCCGCGCGCCTGCTACGACGAGGGCAAGCGCTGCGCCGAGACGCTGTTCTTCGACTACTACCGGCAGCACAAGCTGCGCATCAAGGTGGTGCGCATCTTCAACACCTACGGGCCGCGCATGCATCCGAATGACGGCCGCGTGGTGTCGAACTTCATCGTCCAGGCGCTCAAGGGCGAGCCGATCACCGTCTATGGCGACGGCAGCCAGACCCGCGCCTTCTGCTACGTCGACGACCTCATCGAGGGCTGGCTCCGGCTGATGGCGACCGGCGACGACATCACCGGCCCGATCAACATCGGCAACCCCGTGGAGACGCCGGTGCTGGCCTTGGCCGAGAAGATCATCGAGATGATCGGCTCCCGCTCGGAGATCGTGATGCGGCCGCTGCCAGTGGACGACCCGCTGCAGCGCTGCCCCGACATCACCCGCGCCCGCGAGGTGCTGGGCTGGGAGCCGCGGGTTCCGCTGGAGACCGGCCTCGAGCGCACCATCGCCTATTTCGACCGCCTGCTCGGCGGCGATGCCAAGGAAGGCTCGGTGCGGAAGCTCCGCGCCTGATCGACCCCGGCGGGGGCTCCGGCCCCTGCCGCTTTCCTCCGCTCAAACACCCGTGAGAGCGCGCCGGCCGCGTTCGGGCTATCATGCCCGGCGTGGACGGTCTTCGAAGCGCGGTCGGACTGGACGGGCGGCAGGTCCTGCGAATGGATGGGCCCACGCTCGTCTTCGGCGGCCCCTACAGCAACCTGGAGGCGACGCTTGCGGTGCTCGCCGAGGCATGCCGGCGCGGCATCCCGCCCGCGCGCATCCTCTGCACCGGCGACATCGTCGCCTATTGCGCCGACGCGGCGGCGACGGTAGACGCGGTGCGTGCCGCCGGCATCCACGCCATCATGGGGAATTGCGAGGAGTCGCTCGCCGGCAATGCTGGGGATTGCGCCTGCGGCTATGCCGAGGGCAGCGCCTGCGACCGTCTGGCGGCCGAGTGGTACGCCCATGCGGACCGCAGCCTCGATGCCGGCCGCCGGCAGTGGATGGGAAGCCTGCCGCGGCGGCTCACCATCGAGATCGGCGGCCGTCGCCTCGCCGTGATTCACGGCGGCACGCGGCAGATCAACCGCTTCGTCTTCGCCTCGACGCCATCAGCGGTGATGCGGGCGGAGCTCCTGGGCCTTGCCGAAGACGGCGTCATCGGCGGCCATTCCGGCCTCCCCTTCAGCGCGATCATCGACGGCAAGCTCTGGCACAATTCCGGCGCCGCCGGCATGCCGGCCAATGACGGGACGCCCCGCGTCTGGTTCAGCGTGCTGACGCCCGAGGCCGGCGATCTCCGCATCGAGCATTTGGCGCTCGATTACGACCACCGCGCCGCCGCGGCGAAGATGCGCGCCGCCGGCCTCCCCGCCGGCTATGCCGCGGCGCTGGAGACCGGACGCTGGCCCAGCCTCGACGTGCTGCCGCCGGCGGAGATCGCCGCGGCCGGCCGCGCGATCGAGCCAACCACGCTGCTCTGGCGCAAAGACGAGACGCGCCTGCGCTGGCCCCCGCCGCCCGCGGCGGAGAGCTCGGCGAAGCCGCTCGATCCGCAAAAATTCCGCGACGCCGCGCGCACCGCCGCCGGCGAGCCCCGTGCGCGCGTGGCACTCGCCGCGCTGAAGACGCTCTGGTTCAACACCGGCACGCTCTGCAACATCACCTGCAACCACTGCTACATCGAATCGAGTCCGCGCAACGACCGGCTCGCCTATCTCACCCTCAGCGAGATGCGAGCCTACCTCGACGAGATCGCCCGCGACCGCCTCCCGACAGAGGAGATCGCCTTTACCGGCGGCGAGCCCTTCATGAACCCGGACATCCTGCCGATGCTGGAGGAGTGTCTCGGCCGCGGCTTCCGCGTGCTGGTGCTCACCAACGCCATGCGGCCGATGCTGCGGCTCAAGGCGCCGCTCCTCGATCTCAATCGCCGCCGCGGCGAGCGCCTCACCCTCCGCGTCTCGCTCGATCACTATACGAGGGAGCTGCACGAGGACGAGCGCGGACCCGACGCCTGGGATCCCACCGTCGAGGGCCTGACTTGGCTCGCCCGCAACGGCTTCAACCTGGCGATCGCCGGTCGCCTGCTCTGGGGCGAGAGCGAGACCGCGGCGCGCCAGGGCTACGCGGAGTTCTTCGCCGCGCACGAGATCCCCGTCGATACCGAGGACCGCGCGGCCCTGGTGCTCTTCCCGGAGATGGACGCCGCCCTCGACGTGCCGGAGATCACCGATGCCTGCTGGGGCATCCTCAATGTCGCGCCGGAAAGCGTGATGTGCGCCAGCTCGCGCATGGTGGTGAAGCGCAAGGGCGCCGACCGCCCGGCGGTCCTCGCCTGCACCCTCCTGCCCTACGACCCGCAATTCGAGCTCGGCACCACCCTCGCCGACGCCGCCGGCACCGTCGCCCTCAACCACCCCCATTGCGCCAAGTTCTGCGTGCTGGGCGGCGGGTCGTGCAGCCGGGGGTAGGGTCTTCGGTCGCCGCTATTGCGCCGCCATCGCCGGCGCGATGAAGGGGCGGATCACCGCGACGGCGCGCTCCACATACGCGTCCTTCTCGCCCACCGGCGCCACGTAATGCACCGCCTGGCGCATGTCCTCGAGGGAGGCGCCACGGGCGATCATCCAGGCGGCGAGATAGTGGGACGAGAGGCAGCCGCCGGCAGTCGCCACGTTGCCGTGGGCGACGAAGGGCGCATCCAGCACGCTGACGCCGGCCTCGATCACCCAGGGCTTGGTGGTGAGGTCGGTGCAGGCGGGGAGATCGCCGACGAGGCCCAGCTTCGCCAGCAGCAGCGTGCCGGAGCACTGCGCGCCGATGAGCTGGCGCGCGGGATCGAGCCGGATGCAGGCGAGCAGCGCGGTATCGCGAGCGTAATCCCGCGTCTTGATGCCGCTGCCGATGATGACGGCATCCGCCTCGGCGGCGAATTCCAGCGGGCGCTGGCGCTGTACGATGACGCCGTTCATCGAGGTCACCTCGGCGGTCGGCGCCGTGATATGCGCCTTCCAGCCCTTGCCCTTGAGCCGGTTCAGGATCGCCGCCGCGATGAAGGAGTCGAGCTCGTTGAAGCCGTCGAAGGTGAGGACCGCGATCTGCACGGGGGGTGCTCCGGAACGATGAATCCCAATTCCAGCCTACCCGCGGTCGCCGCGCGGCGAAAGGCGCGTGGTTACCGGGTGGATTTTGCGGCGGGCGGCACGCCGGCCGCTTTCAGCGCCTTCTGCTGGCGCTTCGCCAGCGCCTCCACGTCGAAGTCGTCGATCAGGCCGCGGAACAGGCGGTGCCAGTTCACCTCGGCCTTCAGGTGGGTGAAGACCGAGCCGAGGCCGATCGCGGCGCGGTCCATGAAGACGAACTCGCGCGGCGGCATGACGCCGCCGAGCTTGCGGAGATCGCGATGCACCTCCTCGGCGACGTCGCGGCCATAGGCACCGCTCTCGGCGGTCTGGATGCGGCGCTGGCGATCGTCGAGCAGCGGTGCGTAGACGAAGCGGGCCCATCGGTTGAGCACCGCGATCATCTCGCGCGAGAGGTTCTTGAAGCCCCAGATCTCGTAGGCGCTGACCGCCATCGCCTCGTCGTCGCGGTCGAGGGCGTGATAAAGGTCGATGACGCCCTTGACGAAGGACGCCGGAAAGATGCGGACGCAGCCGAAATCGAGGAGATTGACGCCGCGGTCCGGCCGCACCGTGTAGTTGCCGAGATGCGGATCGCCGTGGATGACGCCGTATTCGTAGAACGGCACGTACCAGGCGTGGAAGAGGTTGCGCGCGATCTCGTTGCGCTCCTCGAGGGACGCCTTGGCAGCGTCGAGCAGCGGCGTGCCCTCGAGCCAGCTCATGGTGAGGAGGCGCCGGGTCGAGAGCGCGGGCACGTCGACCGGCACATGGACATGCGACTCCTCGGCGAGCGCGGCGCGGTAGAAGCGCATATGCGCGGCCTCGCGGACATAGTCGAGCTCCTCGCGGAGCCGCGCCGCGATCTCCTGGTGGATCTCCGACGTCGTCACCGCGCGGTCGTAGCGCTCGTAGATCGAGAGGGCGAGGCGGAGCTGGTTGAGATCCGCCTCCACCGCGGAATCCATGTCGGGGTATTGCAGCTTGCAGGCCAGTTGCGCGCCGTCGAGCGCCTCGGCGCGATGCACCTGGCCCAATGAGGCCGCCCGCGCCGCCTCGCGCTCGAAGCGGCGGAACTTCTTCTGCCAGTCGGGCCCGAGCTCGCTCGCCATCCGGCGCTTGACGAAGGCCCAGCCCATCGGCGGCGCATTGGCCTGGAGATGGGCGAGCTCGCCGGCGTACTCCCGCGGGAGCGCGTCCGGGATGGTGGCGAGGAGCTGCGCCACCTTCATCAGCGGCCCCTTGATGCCACCGAGCGCCGCCTTGAGGTCGGCCGCGTGGCGCGCACGGTCCACCGGCATGCCGAGGTAGCGCTCGCCCGCGAGCCGCGCCGCGAGCCCGCCCATGGCGGTCGAGACGCGCACATAGCGCCGCATCCGTCCCGGAAGCGAGTTGTCCTCGGACAATGGCTCAGCCCATCGCCTCGAGCTCGTCGATGAAACCGGCGATCACCGAGAGGCCCTTGTCCCAGAATTTGGGATCGCTGGCGTCGAGGCCGAAGGGCGCCAGCAACTCCCGGTGCCGCCGCGTGCCGCCGGCGCGCAGGAGATC
>DATKPX010000576.1:0-3241 GCA_035523855.1 Allostellaceae bacterium | reverse complement strand
TTCATTCTGCGCGTTCCCTGCCCCACCTCACCCGGCCGCCGCTTCGCGGCGTCCACCCTCTCCCCCACTATCGTGGCGGAGAGGGTTATGAACGGCGTCCTGCGCATCTCACAATCCCATATAGGCCCGCTGCACGTCGGCGTCCTCGATCAGCGCGCTGCCGAGGCCGCGCTTCACGATGCGGCCGCGCTCCAGGATGTAGCCGTGGCCGCACATCTCCAGCGCATCGGCGACGTTCTGCTCCACCAGCAGCACGGTCAACCCCTTCGCCTTCACAAGTGCGCGCACCAGCTCGAAGACACGCTCGATCATGATCGGCGCGAGGCCGAGGGACGGCTCGTCGAGCATCAAGAGCTTGGGGCCGCTCATCACCGCGCGGGCGATGGCGCACATCTGCCGCTCGCCGCCGGAGAGCCTTCCGGCGAGCTGGCGGCGGCGCTCCGCCAGGATCGGGAAGAGCTCCATCACCTCCTCCAGCGATTGCCGGAGCCGCTTGCGCGCCACGGCGTGGAAGGCGCCGAGCTCCAGATTCTCCTGCACGGTCATGAAGGGAAAGAGCCGGCCGCCCTCGGCGACCAGCGCCACGCCCTCGCCCACCACGGCATGGGCCGGAAGGCGCGAGATCACCTTGCCGTCGAAGGTGATGCTGCCGGTGCGCGCCTCGACCAGGCCTGATATCGCGCGCAGCAGCGTGGATTTGCCAGCGCCGTTGGCGCCCACCACGGAGACGATCTCGCCCTGCCCCACCTCGAGGCTGATATCGCCGATGGCGAGCACCTGGCCATAGCCGGCGGAGACCTTCTCCACTTGCAGCATCGTCATCGCCGGCGGCTCCCGAGATAGGCCTCGACCACCGCCGGCGTCTCCAGCACCGTCTCCGCGGCGCCGTCGGCGATGAGGGCGCCGCGCGCCAGCACCAGCACGCGGCGCGCGAAGCTGCGCACCACCTTGAGATTGTGCTCGATCACCAGCAGGGTCAGGCCCTGTCGGTTGAGCTGATGCACGAGATCGATCTGCTGCTGCACCTCGGTGGGATTGAGGCCGGCCATCACCTCGTCGAGGAGGATGAGGTCGGGCTTGAGCGCCAGGGCGCGGGCGACCTCCAGGCGACGGCGCTCGCTGAGGGTGAGCTCGGCGGCGGAGACCTCGGCACGATCGGCGAGGCCGACCTCCTCCAGCACCGCGAAGGCGTTGTCGCGCGCCGCCGCCGTCCCGCGGTCGCGCAGGAACGCGCCGATCATCACGTTCTCCAGCGCCGAGAGCGCCAGGAAGGGCTTGGCGATCTGGAAGGTGCGGCCCATGCCGCGGCGCGCCCGCTGCTCCGGCGGCAGGCGGTTCACCACCTCGCCGCGATAGGTGACGGTGCCGGCGGTGGGGCGGAGCTGGCCGGTGAGGAGATTGAACAGGGTCGTCTTGCCGGCACCGTTGGGGCCGATGATGCTGAGGATCTCGCCACGGGAGACCTCAAAGCTCACCTGGTCGACGGCGAGCAGACCCACGAAGCGGCGGCTGACGCCGGCGATGCTGAGGATGGTCTCGCTCATCGCCGCCTCGCCAGGCGGCGGCGCAGCGCCAGCAGGCTGCCGACGATCCCGCGCTTCATGAAGAGCGCGGAGAGGATCATGACGGTGCCGAGGATGGCGAGATGCGCGCCCGGCCAGAGGCCGGTGAGCGTCGCGCGCAGCAGGTTCTCCACCGGCACGATGACGAGGGCGCCCACCACCGGCCCCCAGATGGTGCCGAGCCCGCCGATCAGGGTCAGGAGCGCGAACTTGACGCCGACATCCTGCAGCGAGAACAGCGTCGGCGGATCGATGACGCGCACGAAAAGGGCGAAGAGGGCGCCGCCCACCGCGGTGAGGCCGGCGGAGAGCGCCATGCCCTTGATCTTCACCGCCAGCACGGCGATGCCGGCGGAGCGCGCGGCGTCCTCGTCCTCGCGCACCGCCAGCAGGTAATAGCCGAGGCGCGAGCGCATCAGCAGCAGGCTCACCGCCACCGCCAGCACCAGGAAGCCGAGGTTGAGCAGCGCGTACTGCCAGGGATAGAGGAAGATCATGTTGGCGAAGCCGGCGCGGAACGGCACCAGGATGCCGCGCGGCCCGCCGGTGATGCCGTCGAAGTAATTGGCGACGACGAAGGCGACCTCGTTCACCGCCATGGTGGCGATGGCGAAGAAGGGGCCGCGCAGCCGGAAGGTCGGCCAGGAGATAAGCGCCGCCGCCGCCGCGCCGACCGCCGCCGCCGGGACCAGGGTGATCCAGGGCGAGACGCCCCACTTCGTGAAGAAGAGCGCCGCCATATAGGCGCCGATGCCGAAGAAGACGCCGTGCGCCAGCGAGAACTGGCCGCCGAAGCCGCCGATGATGTTCCAGGAGGCGGCGAGCCCGCCGAAGAGATAGGCATAGGCGAGCACGTTCACCCAATAGGCGCTGCCGTGCAGGAGCAGCAGCGGCAGGCCCAGCAGCACGAGACCGGCGAGGTGCCAGAGCGCGCTGTCGCGGGCGGCAGGCGCGCGCCGGCGCGTTGCCGGGATGGCGCCGCCGTCGGCGATGGCGACGCTCTTGTCCGTCATCGCTGCTCCCGCAATCCCACTTCCTCGGCGCCGACCTGGCCCATCAAGCCTTGCGGCCTGAGGATCAGCACCACGATCAGGATCACGAACCAGATCGCCTGCTTGAGGCTGGGATCGATGTAGAAGCCGGCGAAGGACTCGACGATCCCCACCAGCAAACCGCCGAGATAGGCGCCGGTGACGCTGCCGAGCCCGCCCAGCACCACGACGGCGAAGGCCGGCAGGATGAAATTGTCGCCGAGGCCGGGCGAGAGCGTGTAGATCGGCGTCAGCAGCGCCGCCGCCATGCCGGCAAAGGCGGTGCCGAGGCCGAAGGTGAGGAGATAGGTGCGCTCGACATTGATCCCCATCATGCGCGCCGCCTGGCGGTCCTGGATCACCGCGCGGATCGACTTGCCGGCCATGGTGGTGCGGAGGAAGAGCGTGAGGCCGACGGTGATGAGGGTCGCCGCCACCAGGGCGCCGAGCCGCACCGCACTGACGTTGAGCGGCCCCACCGGGAATACGACGCGGGAGAAGGAGGTGGCGACGCTGTAGCCCTCGCCGCGGGTGAAGCCCAGGATCACGTTCTCCGCCACGATCAGCAGGCCGAAGGTGGCGAAGATCTGCATCATCGGCTCGTTCTGCAGCGGCTGCAGGATCAGGCGGTAGAGCACCATGCCGAGC
>DATKPX010000575.1:0-6582 GCA_035523855.1 Allostellaceae bacterium | reverse complement strand
CGCGGTCTTCGGCGGTATCCGTATTCGGTTCTAGGGGATTTCGCGGTGCGGGGACCGACGGAGATCGCCGCGCCCGGATCGATAACGTGCTTAATGAAAATTAGGCTTGGCCAGGGATCGCTGATCGAGGGTCCGGAGCCGGGGCTCTCCCCTGGAGGAGAGCCCGCTCCGGGTGAACGCGCCTAGCAGCAGGCCTTGGCCGCTTCCGCGCCGTGCTGGCGATGGGCGAGGCCGCAGGCGACGCGGCGAATGTGCCCGCGCAGCTCCTCGGCGCTGAGGCCGGCACTGCGCATGACCGGGATCATCATCTCGTCGCCGAGCAGATCGTCGATGCTGGGCTCCACGACATCGATCTTCCACTTCTGCATCGGAACCTCCTGGGCATTTTCTCGACGCTGTCAGGATCCCGGCGAAGAATGACTAAATCGTGGCGAGGGGGCGGTCATTTGACGGCTTTTGACCAATCTCGCTCGCACTCTGTTGCAGAGAATGACGCTGTGTTGCAGTGAATCACGCGGCCGCGATCGCGCGACCGCCGCGTCACGTCGGCGAGCTGCGACCTCTTAGCGCAGCGCCTTAACCAAGCGCCGGTAATCCGCCTCCGGAAACGCGCGCAGCGTCACCGTCGAGACCGCGCCGGTGCGGCCGATCATCAGCGCGAAGGTCGCCGCCGCGTCATCGTCCGGAAGGTCGTAGACGGCGATGACGTCGTAGGCGCCCATGGTGAGATAGAATTCCTTCATCTTGCCGCCGAGCTTGCGCGCCAGCGCCTTCGCCTTGTCGAGGCGCTTGGGCGCATCCTTGACCGATTTGACGCCTTCGGTGGTGTACTTGCAGAGCGCGATATAGGTGGCCATGGCAACCTCCTGCCGCTTGCAGCCGGGAGAGAGTGCCAGAAAGGCCGATCCCTTAGAAGGGAGCGCCGCCGGCGCCCCTATTCGGGCCCGGAGCGGCGATGGTAGACGGTGATCGCCAGCAGCATGTCGACGTCGCGGCCGTTGCGGGCCAGCGGCATCATCACCCGCTCCATCTCGCGGACCTCCTCGCTGAGGCGGAACATCGGCTGCCCCTTGCGGTAGGAGAGCGCGCCTCGCTCGGCCAAGGCCACGAATTCCGCATAGCTCGCGAAGCGCTCGAAATCCGGATGCAGCTCGTCCATCCACCAACCGGTGGCGTCGCGGCCGGAGACGCGGCGATGCTCGGTCCCGGTGACGCGATAGCGGAAGCGCAGGGGGTGGCGATGCACGTCGAGCAGCCAGACCCAGGGCAGCAGCGCCGGAATGTCCAGGGGGTCGAAATGCTGACGGCCCGGCAGGAGCCCCTCGCCGGGCGCGATCGAGCGCCAATAATCGTAGAGCTGACGGAGACGTCGGTCACAGCCCGACGGCAGAGCCTCCGTCATCCTGTCGTGCAAGTCTTGCATCCATCCCGATCCAAGCCGTGCGAGCCCAGGGGGCGAGGATGGCGCCGGAGATGTTAAGTTGCGGTGAAAATTGCTGATCGCCCACTATCCAAGATGGTGGCGGCCGGCGTCGCTCGCCGACGGCGGACCCCGGAAAGGATTAACCAAACCCGCCGCGATCCGGGGCATCGGCGCGAAATCACGCCCCGACGGAGGTATCCCATGGCCGAATTTCCGGTGAACCCGAGCCGCCACGATCCCTACAAGAATTTCAAGTTCCGCCTGCGATGGGACAACAAGTATGTGGCGGGGGTGAGCAAGGTAAGCCCCCTCGTCCGCCGCACCGAGGTGATCCTCCATCGCGAGGGCGGCGATCCCTCCAGCAGCCGGAAGTCGCCGGGCCGCACGGAGTTCGACGCCATCACACTCGAGCGCGGCGTCACCCACGATCCCGCCTTCGAGGATTGGGCCAACAAGGTCTGGAAATACGGCGCGGCTCTTGGCGCCGAGATGGAGCTGAGAGACTTCCGCAAGGACGTCACGCTGGAGATCTACAATGAGGCCGGACAGCTCATCATCGCCTACCGGATCTACCGCTGCTGGGTCTCCGAGTTCCAGGCGCTACCCGAACTCGACGCCAACGCCAGCGCAGTCGCGATTCAGCACATCAGGCTCGAGAACGAGGGCTGGGAGCGCGACACCGCGGTGGTCGAGCCACAGGAAACATAGCGGCCCGCCGCCAACTACCCCGGCCGCTTCGGGATGTCGAGGGCGCGCTGCACCGCCGGCCGCGCGAGGCCGCGCTCGAGCCAGGCCGGCACCCGCTTCAGCGTGGCGAACTGGACGAGCTCGCCGGCACCGTAGAAGCCCACGAGGTTGCGCACCCAGCCGAGATGCGCGATGTCGGCGATGCCGTAATCCTCGCCCATGAGCCATTGCCGGCCCTCGAGCCGCGCATCCAGCACGCCCAGCAGGCGCTTCGTCTCGGTCACGTAGCGCTCCAGCGGCCGCTTGTCGGCGATCTCGCGCCCGGCAAATTTGTGGAAGTAGCCCACCTGGCCGAACATCGGCCCGACGTTCCCCATCTGGAAGAACACCCACTGGATCGCCTCCCAGCGCGCGGCGGCGCCCCTGGGGATCAGCTTGCCGGTCTTCTCGGCGAGATAGAGCAGGATCGCGCCGGATTCGAAGAGGCCGAAAGGCTTTCCCTCGGGCCCGTCGGGATCGATGATCGCCGGGATCTTGCCGTTGGGATTGAGCGACAGGAATTCCGGCGTCCAGCTCTCGTTCTTGCCGATATCGATGGAGTGCGGCTCGTAGGCGAGCCCGATCTCCTCCAGCATGATCGAGACCTTGACGCCGTTCGGCGTCGGCAGCGAGTAGAGCTGCAACCGGTCCGGATGCGTCGCCGGCCAGCGCTTGGTGATCGGAAAGTGGGAGAGATCGGGCATGACGGGCTCCTCTCGATCGCGTGAACGGACGCGCGCGAGGGATCATCTCATGCCCCGCCCTCGCGCAGGAATGCACCGAATTGCAGGGCTGGGCTGCCGGCGGCGAGGCCGACGGGAAGCACCGAATAAAGCGGCTTGGCCAGCGTCGCCTCCTTGACGCGAAGCGCCCGCAGAGTGCCGGCTTCCACTTCGTCTCGGACCGCGCTCTCCAGCGTGATCGAGACGCCGAGCCCAGCGCGCACCGCCTGCTTCACCGCCTCGGTGCTGCCGAGCTGCAGGCCGATCTTGAGCGCGCCTGCCCCGGCGCCAAAAGCCTGCTGCAGCAGCCGCGCGGTGCCGGTGCCGGGCTCGCCGCCGATCATCGGCTCGCGGAGCAGCATCGCCTTCGCCACCGACTTGCGGCTCGCCCAGGGATGCTCCGACGGCACGATGACCACCAGCCGCTCCCGCCGCCAGATTCCGGCCTCGAAGCCCGGCCGGTCGTCCCACCATTCCATCAGGGCGATATCGATCTCCGCGTCCTCCAGGCGCCGAGCGGTCTCGAGATTGCTGCCGATGCGGATATCGATCGAGCCGAGCGCCGGCCGCGCCGAGCGGAACGCGCGCACCAGCGGCTGCAGCAGATAGACGCCGATATTGCTGCTGGCGCCGATGGCGAGGCTGCCGCAGTCGAGGGCGGCGCGCGCCCGCTCCTCCAGCCGCAGCAGCGTCCGGGCGAAGGGCAGGAAGCGGAAGCCGGCGGCGGTCGTCGTCGCACGGGCGCGGCTGCGCTCGACCAGGAGATGGTCAAGCGTGCTCTCCAGCTTCTGCACATGCTGCGAGATGGTCGGCTGAGCGAGGCCGAGGCGCTGCGCCGCATCGCGGAAGCTGCCGGCCTCGATTACCGCGATGAAGCTCCGGACCTGGTCGAGGTCGATCACGCCAGCCCCTTGCCTCTGGGCGAGGCCGGCCGGTTCACTGCCCCTGCGGGTATCTCGCCACGGAGCGCCTGCAGGATGCTGTCGGCCGCCTGGAGCGCGATCTCGCGGCGCACGCGGTCGACGGCGGAGCCCAGATGCGGCGTCAGCACGGTGCGCCCGCTCGCCCGCAGGCGCGCGGAGACCTCGGCCGGGCGATCCGGCAGCGCCCAGTCCTCCATCGGGAAGACATCGGCCGCATAGCCGGCGAGCCGGCCGCTCTCCAGCGCGTCCGCCACCGCCTCCTCGTCGACGAGCGAGCCGCGCGCGGTGTTGACGAGCGCGGCGCCCGGCTGCATCCGCGCCAGGAAATCGCGGCTTACAAGATGCCGCGTCTCCGGCAGCAGTGGCAGGCACAGCACGACGAAGTTGCTCTTCGCCAGCAGCTCCTCCCGGGGCACTCGATGCAGCCTGAGCCCGTCCTCCTGGTCCGGCGCGAGCGGCGCGGCATCGGTATAGAGAAGCGTCGCGCGGAACCCGGCGAGGCGGCGCGCGACCGCCTTCCCCACGGCCCCGGCGCCCAGCAGCCCGACCGTGCTGCCGTCGATGCCCTGGCCGTAGAGCACCGGACGCCAGCCGTGGAAGCCGCCGCCGCGCACCAGCCGGTCGCCGGGGAGGATGTTGCGGCCGAGCGCGATCATCAGCCCGATGGTGAGCTCGGCGGTAGGCGCGGTCAGCAGGTCCGGCACGATGGTGAGCCACACACCGCGACGGGCGCAGGCGTCGGCATCGAAATTGTCGTAGCCCTTGAGCGCGCAGGCGACGATGCGCAGCTCCGGGCAGGCGGCGAGAAACGCCTCGTCGACGCGCTCCGGCATGAAGGCCATGAGGCCGTGGGCATCGCGGCAGCGCCGTTGCAGCTCCTGCGGCGCCAGCGCCTCGCGGGTGTCGTTGGGGACGACGACGCAGGCCGCACCCAGTCGATCCCGCACTTCCGGATGAACCCAGCTCGACAGCACCACCCGAGGCCGCATCGATTGCATTACAGAAATCTTCTCATTTTGACATTGCGAAATGCAATCTATAGGCTTGCCCGGAGAGCGTCAAACGGGGATCTCGATGGAGCTGCAGTTCCTGGGCTCGGGCGATGCGTTCGGCAGCGGCGGACGCTTCAACACCTGCTTCCATGTGCGGGACGGGCGCGGCGCCTTTCTCGTCGACTGCGGCGCCTCCTCGATGATCGCGATCCGCAAGTTCGGCGTCGACCCGAACGCGATCCGCGCCATTCTGATCACCCATTTGCACGGCGATCATTTTGGCGGCTTGCCTTTTTTCATCCTGGACGCGCAGCTGGTCAGCCGGCGCAGCGAGCCGCTCGTCATCGCCGGGCCGCCGGGGCTGCGCGACCGGCTCGCGACCGCGATGGAGACCTTCTTTCCGGGCTCGACCGCGGTGGAGCGCCGCTTCGCCGTCGAGGTGCGCGAGCTGGAGCCGCGGATCCGCCACGACGTCGCGGGCATCGAGGTCACGCCCTATGTGATGAAGCATCCCTGCGGCGCCCCACCCTTCGCGCTTCGCGTCGCCACCGACGGCAAGACGCTCTGCTATTCCGGCGACACGGAATGGATTGACGGCTTGCGCGAGGCGGCATCGGGCGCCGATCTCTTCATCGCCGAGACCTATTTCTTCGACAAGCCGGTCAAATTCCATCTCGACTACCGGACCCTGGCGCAGCATCTGCCGGAGATTGGTGCCAAGCGCGTGATCCTCACCCACATGAGCGCGGAGATGCTCGCCCGCGCCGGCGAGATCGGCTGCGAGACCGCCGCGGACGGGATGGCGATTGCGGTCTGAGCCGACCGCGTCACTTGTGATCCGAGGCAGAGCTGGCCGCTGCCGCGCCGGTTCCCGGGCTGGAGCTGATCTCTACGCTCCGATCTCCACCACCAGCTTGCCGCTCGCGGTGCGCTCCCTGATCGCGCGATGGGCGTCGCCGACGCTCTCCAGGGTGAAGCGCCGACCATCCAACAGCGGTCGCAGCTTGCCGGCTTCCGCCAGCTTCGTCGCCTCGCGGAGGATCTCGCCGTGGTGGCGGCGTCCCTCGCCGGTGAGGAGCGGCAGCAGGGTGAAGACGCCGGAATAGCTGCCGCCGCGGAACGACAGCGGCGCCAGGGCATGCGTGCCCCAGCCGAGCGCGCTCACCACATGGCCGAAGCGGCGGATGGCCTGAAACGACGCGTCGAGGGTCGGCCCGCCGGCGGTGTCGTAGACGAGATCGAAGCCAGCGCCGCCGGTGCTGCGCCCGACATAGTCCTCGACGGTCTCCGCGCGGTAATCGATGAAGCCGGCGCCGAGCCGCTCGATGGTCTCCCGGCTGCGCGCGGAGCCGGTCGCGCTGACCTCGGCGCCGAAAGACTTCGCGAGCTGGATGGCGACGTGCCCGATACCGCCGGCGCCGCCGTGGACCAGCACCGTCTGCCCCGGACGGACGGCGGCACGGTCGACCAGCCCCTCCCAGGCGGTGATGAAGACCAGCGGCAGCGCCGCCGCCTCGCGCATGCCGAGGTTGGCGGGCTTGCGGGCGAGAAGCCGCGCGTCCGCCGCCATGAATTCGGCGAGCGAGCCCGAATGGCCGCCGACCCCTCCAGCCATGCCGTAGACCTCGTCGCCCTCGCGAAACCTGCCCACGGCTTCGCCGACCGCCGCCACGACGCCCGCCATGTCGATGCCCGGGATCGCCGGCAGCGGCTGGCGCGCGTGATCGGCGACGCCGGCGAGGATTTTCGCGTCGAGCGGATTGACCGCGCTCGCCGCGACTCGCACCAGCACTTCG
>DATKPX010000574.1:0-2298 GCA_035523855.1 Allostellaceae bacterium | reverse complement strand
GCGGCTGAGACGGCGACCGCCTCGCCTATTGAGTTTTTCGCCGGCGCGGGGCGTTATTGAGCGCGCTCGGCGGCTCTCTCTCGGCACGGATCTCCCATGCTCTATCGGCACGACGTCACCGGATGCAATCTCGATGCGATCGGCGCGCTCGGGCTCGGCGCCGGCGAGCTGGCGGCGCTGCTGGAGCGCGCGCGCCCGGCGCTGGAGAAGCTGCGCGCGGCCCGCGCCAAGGGCGCCGAGCCGCTGCTGGCGATCGCCGACCGCCGCGACGATCTCGCCGCGCTGCAGCCGCTCGCCGCCGAGTTCCGCAAGTTCGAGCACGTGATCGTGCTTGGCACCGGCGGCTCCAGCCTCGGCGGCCAAACGCTCTATTCGCTGGTCGATCGCGGTTTCGGCCCGCCCAAGGGCACGCCGCGCCTCCACTTCATGGACAATATCGATCCCGCCACCTTCGAGGCGCTGCAGCAGGGCCTCGACCTCTCGCGCACCGGCGTGATCGCGATCTCGAAGTCGGGCGGCACGGCGGAGACGCTGACGCAGTTCCTGATCCTGCTGGAGGCGCTGCGCAAGGCGACGGGCCGGCGCGCGGTGGGCGAGCGCTGCCTGGTGCTGACGGAGCCGACCGACACACCGCTCAGCCGCCTCGCCAGGGCGGAGAAGATCCGCACCCTCGGGCACGATCCCGCAATCGGCGGCCGCTTCTCCGTGCTCTCCAATGTCGGCATGCTGCCGGCGCTCATCGCCGGCATCGACGCGGAGGCGGTGCGCCGCGGTGCCGCGCAGACCCTGAGCGAGGCGCTGGCGGCGACGTCGCCGCGCAACGCCGCGCCGGCCATGGGCGCCGCCATCGGCGTCGGCCTCGCCGAGCTCCGCAACATCCGCACCACCGTGCTGATGCCCTATGCGGACCGCCTCGCCACCTTCGGCCTCTGGTATCGCCAGCTCTGGGCCGAGAGCCTGGGCAAGGACGGCCGCGGCACCACGCCGATCCGGGCGCTGGGCACCGTCGACCAGCACAGCCAGCTGCAGCTCTATCTCGACGGTCCCGGCGACAAGCTGTTCACCCTGCTGATGCTCGACCAGGCCGGCCACGGCGAGCGGGTGGCGAGCGGCGACTCGGCGCTCGCTTACCTCAACGGCCGCAGCATGGGCGACCTTCTGGAGGCGGAGCAGCGCGCCACGGCGGAGACGCTGGTGCTGCGCGGCCGGCCGACTCGGGTGATCCGGCTCGACCGACTCGATCCCGAGCGGCTCGGCGCGCTCTTCATGCACTTCATCCTGGAGACCCTGATCGCGGCGGATCTGCTTGGAGTCTCGGCCTTCGGCCAGCCGGCGGTCGAGCAGGGCAAGGTGCTGGCGCGCCGCTATCTTGGCGAACTGGGCAAGGAGGGCGCACAATCGCGCCCATGACGCTCCGGCAATTGCCGCCGGTGCTGGTGAACCGCATCGCCGCCGGCGAGGTGGTGGAGCGGCCGGCGGCGGCGACCAAGGAACTGGTGGAGAACGCCATCGATGCCGGTGCCAGCCGCATCGAAGTGGTGCTGCATGACGGCGGCCAGAGCCTGATCGCGGTCAGCGACGACGGGCAGGGCATGAGCGCCGAGGAGCTGGCGCTGGCGGTGGAGCGCCACTGCACCTCGAAGCTTCCCGACGACGACCTCCTCGACATCCGCTGGCTGGGATTCCGCGGCGAGGCGCTGCCCTCGATCGGCGCGGTGAGCCGGCTCAGCCTCACCAGCCGCCGGCGCGATGCCGGCGAGGCCTGGTCGGTCACCGTCGATGCCGGCGCCAAGTCCGCGGTGCGGCCGGCGGCGCATCCCCTCGGCACCAAGGTCGAGGTGCGCGATCTTTTCTATGCGACGCCGGCGCGGCTCAAATTCATGAAGACGCCACGCGCCGAGCGCGACCAGGCGGTGGACGTGGTGGAGCGCCTCGCCATGGCGCATCCGGAGATTGCCTTCACGGTGACGGCGGAGGACGGCCGCGCGCTGCTGCGGCTGCCGGCGGTTGCCGGCGATCTCGCGAGCCCCGGCGCGGAGAGCGCGCGGCGCGAGCGGCTCGCGGCGGTGCTCGGACGCGGCTTTGCCGACAACGCGCTCCCGGTCGACGCGATGCGCGAGGGCGTGAAGCTCACCGGTCTCATCGGCCTGCCCACCTTGAGCCGCGCCACCGCCCGCGACCAGTATCTCTTCGTCAACGGAAGGCCGGTGCGCGACAAGCTGCTGCTGGGCGCGGTGCGCGGCGCCTACCAGGATTTCCTGGCCCGCGACCGCCACCCGATGGTGGTGCTGTTCCTCG
>DATKPX010000573.1:0-4713 GCA_035523855.1 Allostellaceae bacterium | reverse complement strand
TCGCCGCCGGAAGCGGCGCTCGCCTATGACGCCGGCGGCCGGCGCGGCCGCGACTTCGCCGAGGCGCGCGCCAATCCCAAGCTCAACCTGTTCGAGGCGGTGCGCGATGCGCTGCTGGCGGAGCAGCACGCCGGCCATCGCGTCGCCATTGCCGCCTACAGCACCGGCTCCGCCGACCGCATCAAGACGCTGCTCAACGAGAAGCACCTCACCGACCTCCATCCGGTGACGCGCTGGTCGGAGCTGGCGGCGCTGCCGGGCTCGAGCATCGGCCTCCTGGTGCTGGGCCTCGAGACCGGCTACGCGACGCCGGAGTTCACCCTGGTCACCGAGCAGGACATCCTCGGCGACCGCCTGGCGCGGCCGCCGCGCCGGCGCACCAATGTCGAGCAGTTCATCACCGAGGTCTCGACCTTGGCGACCGGCGATCTTGTCGTCCATATGGATCACGGCATCGGCCGCTATGACGGCCTCGTCACCCTCGACGTCGCCGGCGCGCCGCATGACTGCCTGCGCATCCTCTATGCCGGCGACGACAAGCTCTTCGTTCCCGTCGAGAACATCGAGGTGCTGTCGCGCTATGGCTCCGAGGGCACCGATGTGGTGCTCGACCGCCTGGGCGGCGTCGCCTGGCAGTCGCGCAAGGCCAGGGTCAAGGAGCGCATCAAGGCGATCGCCAGCCAGCTCATCGCCGTCGCCGCCGAGCGCCAGCTGCGCCAGGGCGAGACGATGCCGCCGCCGGAAGGCCTCTACGAGGAATTCGCCGCGCGGTTTCCCTATCCGGAGACCGAGGACCAGCTGCGCGCCATCGCCGATACGCTCACCGACATGGCCTCGGGCCGGCCGATGGACCGGCTCATCTGCGGCGATGTGGGATTCGGCCAGACCGAGGTGGCGCTGCGCGCCGCCTTCATCGCGGCGATGAAGGGGACGCAAGTCGCGGTCGTCGTGCCGACGACGCTGCTGGCGCGCCAGCACTATCGCACCTTCACCCAGCGCTTCGCCGGCCTGCCGGTGCGCATCGGCCAGCTCTCGCGCATGGTGGCGCCGCGCGATGCCGCCGTGCTCAAGAAGGAGATCGGCGAGGGCCGCGTCGATATCGTGATCGGGACCCACGCGCTCCTCGGCAAGGGCATTGCCTTCAAGCATCTGGGCCTCCTCATCATCGACGAGGAGCAGCATTTCGGCGTGGCGCAGAAGGAGCGGCTGAAGCAGCTGCGCGCCAACGTCCATGTGCTGACGCTGACGGCGACGCCGATCCCGCGCACGCTGCAGATGGCGCTTGCCGGCGTCAAGGAGATGAGCGTCATCGCGACGCCGCCGGTCGACCGCCTCGCCGTGCGCAGCTTCATCATGCCCTACGATCCCGTGGTGGTCCGCGAGGCGATCCTGCGCGAGCACCACCGCGGCGGACAGATCTTCTACGTGGCGCCGCACATCAGCGACCTCGACGAGGTGCGCCAGGAGCTGCACCGGCTGGTGCCGGAGATCAAGATCGGCCTCGCCCACGGCCGCATGGCGTCGAGCGCGCTGGAGAACGTGATGAGCGCCTTCGACGACGGCGCCTTCGACGTGCTGCTCTCCACCAACATCGTCGAATCCGGCCTCGACATTCCCCGCGCCAACACGCTGATCGTGCACCGCTCCGACATGTTCGGCCTGGCGCAGCTCTATCAGCTGCGCGGCCGCGTCGGCCGCGGCAAGCTGCGCGCCTATGCTTATCTGACCTTGCCTCAGGGCAAGCATCTGGGCGCCGTGGCGCAGCGCCGCCTCGAGGTGATGCAGACGCTCGATACGCTGGGCGCCGGCTTCACCCTGGCGAGCCACGACATGGACATCCGCGGCGCCGGCAATCTCCTTGGCGAGGAGCAGTCCGGCCACATCCGCGAGGTCGGCGTCGAGCTCTACCAGCATCTGCTGGAGGAGGCGGTGGCCTCGGCCCGCACCGGCACCGGCGTGGTCGGCGACGGGCCGGAGGACTGGACGCCGCAGATCACCATCGGCATGCCGGTGCTGATCCCGGACAACTATGTCGCCGATCTCAACGTGCGGCTCGGCCTTTACCGCCGGGTCGCCGCGCTGTTGGACGCGCGGGAGATCGACGCCTTCGCCGCCGAGCTGGTGGACCGTTTCGGCCCGCTGCCGGCGGAGGTGCAGAACCTGCTCGACATCATCGCGATCAAGCAGCTCTGCCGCACCGCCGGCATCGAGAAGGTGGAGGCGGGACCGAAGGGCGCTGTCATGAGCTTCCGCCACAACCGCTTCGACAATCCGCTGGGGCTGGTGGAGTTCCTGCAGGCCCAGGCGGGCACCGCCAAGCTGCGCACCGATCAGCGCCTGGTGGTGACGCGGAGCTGGGACGACGCCAAGGAGCGCCTGGTCGGCGTCAGGCGCCTGCTGGAGAAGCTGGCGGAGATCGCCGCCGCGAAGCCGGCGGTGCCGATACCGGAAGCGCCGAGCCGGCGCGAGGCGGGGGCGCGGCGCTGAGCGGCGCTACTTCGCGGCCAGCGGCTCCGCCGCCGTGTTGACGCCATTTTCCTGCTCGTTCCGCAGGAGGTCGAAGAGCGGATAGAAGAACTCCGGTTCCTGCGCCCCGGATACCACGTATTTCCGCTCGAAGATGAAGCAGGGGACGGCGTTGATGCCGATCCGGCGCGCGCTCATGTCCTCCGCCAGGACGTCCTCCGAGGCCTCGTCGCTCGCGAGGTAGCGGCTCACCGCCGCGCGGCCGATGCCGGCGCCCTCGGCGATGTCGGCCAGCGTCTCGCGGTCGCCGATGTCGCGACCCTCGATGAAATAGGCGTTGAAGAGCGCTTCCACCACCGTCTCGGCGCCGGAGTCCGCCGCCGCATAGCGGATCAGCCGATGCGCGTTGCGGGTGTTCGGTGTCACCTTGATGCGCTCGAAATGAAAGGGGATGCCGACGGCGGCGCCGACATCGGTGACGGTCTGGTAGATCCGCTTCGCATGGTCCGGACCGCCGAACTTCGCGGCGATATAGCGCTCGCGCGCCATGCCCTCCGCCGGCATGTCCGGGTTGAGCTGGAACGGGTGCCAGAGAATCTCCGCGTCGACCTCCGGCCGCTGCGCCAGCGCGGTCGCGAGCCGGCGCTTGCCGATGAAGCACCAGGGGCAGATGACGTCGGAAACGATGTCGATGCGCATGCGGGCCTCCCGTAACACGGATCGACAGCTTAGCACGAGAGGTGCCTCCCGACAGTGGGTTTGCCGCGATGCTTGACGGCGTGAAACCCGCCCGCAAACATGCGCGATGGGAGCATTGCCGCAGTGACCATCGCTACTCATCCGATCTTCGACGCCCCCTTCCTGGCGCGGAACGCCGCGAATTTCGCGCCGCTGACGCCGCTCTCGTTCCTGGCGCGAGCAGCGGCGGTCTATCCGAACAAAACCGCTGTCATCCATGGGGCGCGACGCTTCACCTACGGCGAGTTCTACCGGCGCTGCTGCCGGCTGGCGGACGCGTTGCGCCGCCGCGGCATCGGTCTCGGCGACACCGTCTCGGCGATGGCGCCGAATGTGCCGGCGCTATTGGAGGCGCATTACGGGGTTGCCATGGCGGGCGGCGTCCTCAATGCGCTCAACTACCGTCTCGACGCGGCCTCGATCGCCTTCATCCTCGATCACGGCGGCGCCAAGGTGCTGATCGCCGACCGGGAGTTCTCGCCCACCATCCGCGCGGCGCTGGGGCAGGTGGCGCGGCGGCCGCTCGTCATCGACATTGACGATCCGCTGGCGGAGGGCGGCGAGCGCCTCGGCGAGATGGACTATGAGGCGTTCCTGGAGACCGGCGATCCCGCGGCACCCTGGCAGCCACCCAAGGAGGAATGGCAGGCGATCTGCCTCAGCTACACCTCGGGCACGACAGGCAATCCCAAAGGCGTCGTCTATCATCACCGTGGCGCCTATCTGAACGCGATCGGCAACGTCCTCTCCTTCGGCCTCACGCCGCATTCCGCCTATCTCTGGACGCTGCCGATGTTCCATTGCAGCGGCTGGACCTATACCTGGGCGGTGACGGCGGCGGCAGCGACGCACATCTGCCTCCGGCGCGTCGATCCCGCGCTGATTTTCCCGGCGATCGCCGAGCACCGCGTCACTCATCTCTGCGGCGCGCCCGTCGTGCTGAACCTGCTGGTGAACGCGCCCGAGAGCGTGCGCCGGCGCTTCGATCATACGGTGGAGGTGGCGACCGGCGGCGCGGCGCCGCCTTCGGCGATCATCGCCGCGATGGAGCGGATGGGGTTCCGGGTGACGCACCTCTATGGTCTCACCGAGACCTACGGGCCCTCGGCGGTCTGTGCCTGGCAGGAGGAGTGGGGCGAGCTGCCGCTCGATGAGAAGGCGGCGAAGATGGCGCGCCAGGGCGTCCGCACCGTGACGCTCGACGGTGCCCGCGTGGTCGATCGCTCGGCGATGACCGACGTGCCGGCGGATGGCGCCACCATCGGCGAACTGCTGCTGCGCGGCAACACCGTGATGAAGGGATATTTGAAAAACCCGCAAGCGACCGACGAGGCCTTCGCCGGCGGCTGGTTCCACACCGGCGACCTGGCGGTGATGCACCCGGACGGCTATGTGGAGATCAAGGACCGCGCCAAGGACATCATCATCTCCGGCGGCGAGAACATTTCCTCCCTGGAAGTGGAGGAAGTGCTCTACCGCAATCCCCATGTGCTCGAGGCGGCAGTGGTG
>DATKPX010000572.1:0-6391 GCA_035523855.1 Allostellaceae bacterium | reverse complement strand
ATCGCCCGTCTCGGGAGCGCCCTCCTCGCGCTCCTGCTGCTGACGCCCGCCGCGATCGCGCAGTCGGTGACCGTCGATCTCGGCACCGACGGCGGCACCTCGACCAGCCGCATCGTCCAGCTCGTCATGCTGATGACGGTGCTGAGCCTGGCGCCGGCGATCCTGGTCACCGTCACCTCCTTCACCCGCATCATCGTCGTGCTGTCGTTCCTGCGGAACGCGCTCGGGACCCAGCAGACGCCGCCCAACGTGGTGCTGATCAGCCTCGCGCTCTTCCTCACCGGCTTCGTGATGGCGCCGACCTTGCAGGCCTCCTACGATCAGGGCATCGAGCCCCTGATCCAGGAGAAGATCGGCGAGCAGGAGGCGGTGACGCGCGCCCTGGTGCCGATCCACGCCTTCATGATGGCGCATGTGCGCTCGCAGGACCTCAAGCTCTTCGCCGACATCGCCAAGGTCGAGACCGTCGCCGATCCCAAGGACACGCCGATCCGCATCCTGGTGCCCGCCTTCATGATCAGCGAGCTCCGCCGCGCCTTCGAGATCGGCTTCCTGCTGTTCCTGCCCTTCCTCATCATCGACATGGTGGTGTCGTCGGTGCTGATGTCGATGGGCATGATGATGCTGCCGCCGGTGACGATCTCGCTGCCGTTCAAGATCATCTTCTTCGTCCTGGTGGACGGCTGGTACCTGGTGGCGGGCTCCCTGGTGCAGAGCTTCGGCACGGGGTAGATCCCGGGACTGGACGACTGCATGGGCCTCATCCTGAGGAGCGCGCCTGGGCGCGCGTCTCGAAGGACGCTCGGCGCTTCAGCAACACTCTGACAAAACCTAAACCGGCTTCGCCACGTACCCGTATCTGAGATTGCTGCGCCCCGGCCCGTTCTTCTCGTAATCCTCCTTGAGCATCGCGAAGCGATCGTTGATGACGGCCTCGGCGTGCGCCTGGTGCATGCGGTAGAGGCGGAGCGAGTTCTCGGCGAAGATCTGGCGCTTCACCTTGCCGTCGGCGGGGCCGAGCGGCTTGAAGCCGTGCTGCTTCTGCATGTCCTCGGGGATCTCCAGGCGGCGCAGGCCCTCGATCTGCCATTGCGGCGAGCCCGTCCAGACCGCGTCGGTGCCCCAGACCACGTGGTCGGATCCCAGCCCCTTCACCAGCGTTCCCATCAGCGCCGCCGAGAGGCGCGGCTCGGCGACGGCGGTCCAGGCGAAGAGCTGGCCGAGATCGCCGTAGACGTTCTTGACGCCGTATTTGTGCGGAATCTCCGCGAGCTCGCTGACCCAGGAGATGCGGCCGGTCTCGTCCCACTCCTTCATGCCGTCGGCAGGCGGCCCGCCGACCCAGCGGTAGCCCGAGTGATAGACGATGAAGTTGAGCTGCGGCCAATCCTTCGCCGCCTTGCCGACGTCGCTCACGTCGGCATAGGGACGGAGATTGGGGAATTGCTTCTCCGCCGCCGCGGCGAAGAGGCCCTTGTGGATGCAGACGTTCCGGATGCCCGACTTCACGAATTTCTGGTAGGCCGGATACATCAGCTTCTCGTCGTCGAGCCGCCAGGGATAGTGGCTCGATTCCTTGTGGGTGTTGTCGCCGACCGTGTAGCCCTTCCAGCTGTCGGGCTTGTAGACCTCGATCGCCTTGTCGATGCCCTCGAGCCAGCCGGGCTGGCCGGGCGTCAGCGTGTAGTGCGCGAGCATCCGCTTGCTGCCCGCCGCCTTGTTCACCTTCTCGCGGGTGGCGAAGACCTGCTCCTGCGGGATGAACCAGTCGCGGGGATCGTCCGAGGGCGAGTTGGTGAGGAGCGCCACCTTGGTGTCGCTGTCGAGATAGATCTCCTTGAAGTAGTTGTCGTACTTGAGATCGTCGAGAGTCTGCTCCTTGCCGGCGAGCTCGGCGTTCCAGCCGGCCTTGCCGACCGCGGCGCGCTGCGCCACGAAGCCGGTGAGGCGCGTGTCATCGCGCAGGAAATGCGTGTGGCAGTCGAAGATGAACTGCCCCTTGAGCGCCTGAGCGCGCTCGGCGGCGAGCTCCGGCGTCGCGGCCTCCGCCGGCGTCGCCGCGAAGAGCTCGCCATAGACCTCGTTCATCGCCACGAAGGAGGCCGCCATGCCCGCCGCGGTCTGGAAGAAGCGCCGCCGCGACAAGCCCTGCTTCGCCGCCAGGCGGTCCGCCATTTCGATGAGGCGCGCCTCCACCTGCTTCTGCTTCGCCGTCTGCGGCACCGGCATGTACTCGTCGCTGGAGACGATCTGCGTCGGCACCGGCGAGGCCAACGCCGCCTCCTCCGCCGGCAGCAGCTCGGACATCTGCGCGTCGCTCAGCATCTTCATGACGGTTCTCCCATCGGCGCTGCATCAGGAATTCGCTCAAGGCTGATTATGAATCTATGCCAACAATTTTCCCCCTCTCCCGCTAACGCGGGCGAGGGGCTCGCGAACATATTCACGGTTTCGTCACGCCTCCACCGGCTTCGGCATGGTGAGGAAGCCGTGCATCACGTGCCAGAACTCGTGCCGGTTCAGACCCAGCACCACCGAATGGGCGGTGCCCGGCAAAATCACGAACTGGCGGTCGCCGTTCGGCAAGGCCTTGAAGAACTCGAAGATGTCGTCGACGGTGGCGATGCCGTCGTACTCGCCGCGCAGCAGCTGCACCGGCGCCGTCACCTTGGCCGGATCCACCACCGGCAGGTTGGCGGTCATGTCGAGATAGGTGCCGGTCGGCACCTGGTCGCCGAATTTGAGCTCCTGCTCCGCGAGATAGTCGCCGAGCGCCGGGTCCGAGGTGCCGGGTTTGTCGCGGGTGAAGATGCTGTGGATCATCGCGCTGTCGCGCAGGCGCGTGTTGTGGGTGCGATAATACTCCACCTGCTCGGCGCGCTTCTTGAGCGTCGGCGAGCCCTCGCCCTTGTAGGTGAAGGCGGAGAGCACCAGCCGGTCGACCCGCTCCGGCCGCGCCATCGCGAAGCCCGCGGCACGCAGCGCGCCCGAGGATTCCCCGAACATGTGCAGCTTCTGCCGGCCGGTCTCGCGCACGACGAGATCGGTGCCGGCCTTCAGATCCTCCACGCCGCTGGCGATGTCGGAATTCCCCTTGGTGCGCGAGGAGCGGCCATAGTTCTCGTGATCCATGGTCCAGACGTCGTAGCCGAGCTCGGCGAAGGTGTTCATGACCGAGTATTCGCCGTGCTTCGGCACCGTCAGGTCGAAGCTCGGCCGCGCCGAGATCGAGGAGCCGTGCACCAGGAACAGCACCGGCAGCGGACTCGCCCCCGGCCTCGGCGCGCCCACCCGCTTGCGGAAGAGGTAGAGCGAGACTTCGCCCTTCTTCGCCCAGTATTCGCCGCTCCAGATCTTGGCCGCCGGCTTCTCCGGCTTGATCGCCGCGCCCTGGGCGAGCGCCGGGCCGCCGCCGAGCTCCGCCAGCAGGCCGGCGCCGACGCCGATCCCTGCCCCGGCGAGCATGCCGCGGCGCGATACCGTCCGATCCCTGGGATCCATCGGTTCCTCCCATGTCGAGCTTATGCGTTCCATCAGCATAGCTCGGCCATGAGCCGTTGCCGAGTGGCATCGTTTATCGCTTGATCGATAGCGCCCCGCCGGCAGGCCGCAGAGACGACCGGCCGCCGCTTCGACCCGTCATGGAAACCGGCTAGACTGCCTCCCCTCGCGGCCGACTCCGCCGCGCCCTTGGGAAAATGGCCGCCATGCCCCGCTTCTCGCCGGCAACCGCGCTCCTCGCCGCCGCCCTCGCGCTCTTCGCCGGATGCTCGCCCGCCTGGGCGCAGCCGGCGGAGCACCGGTCCTCTTCGCAGGCGCCGGCGCAATCGCCGCCACCGAGCACCGAGACGCCGCTGCCGGCGGATGTCGTCACCACCCACAGCGTGAAGCTCGCTGGCGGCGAGCTCGCCTATGCCGCGACCGCCGGCGCGCTCCAGCTCAGCAACGAGAAAGGCGAGCGGACGGCGGAGATCTTCTTCGTTGCCTATACGAAGAACGGCGCCGCGCCGGAGAGACGCCCGATCACCTTCGTCTTCAACGGCGGGCCAGGCGCCGGCTCCGCCTATCTCCATGTCGGCGCGATCGGGCCGCGCGTCCTCGACTACGGCGCCGGCCGCGAGCCGCCCTTCACCAGTGGACGCATCATCGACAACCCCGACACCTGGCTCGACGAGACCGATCTCGTCTTCATCGACCCGGTCGGCACCGGCTACAGCCGCTCGAAGCTCACGCCCGAGGAGACGCGCAAGGAATTCTGGGGCGTGAAGCAGGACCTCGACAGCCTTGGCCAGATCATGCGCCTGGCACTCGCCCATCTCGAGCGCTTCGCCTCGCCGGTCTATCTCGCCGGCGAGAGCTATGGCGGCTTCCGCGCCGCGCGGCTGCCGCGCCAGCTCGGCGCCCAGCAGGGCATCGTGGTACACGGCGCGACACTGATCTCGCCGGTGCTCGACATGTCCCTGATCGGCCGCGATCCCCTGAACCCGATGCCCTGGGCGCTGCGGCTCCCCTCCTACGCGGCAGTGGCGCTGGAGGCGGAGGGCAAGCTCTCGCCCGCCAACCTCAAGGAGGCGGAGCATTACGCGCTCGGCGACTACATCACGACCCTGGTCTCGCCGCCCGCGGACGCCGCTGCCGCCGACCGCTTCTACGCCACCGTCGCCGGCATGATCGGGCTGCCGGAGCCGCTGGTGGCGCGCTGGCACGGCAAGGTGCCGCTCGGCGTCTTCGTCAAGGAGCTGCGGCACGGCGACGACGCGGTGGTGAGCCGCTACGACGGCACCGTCGCTTCCGCCGACCCCTACCCGTCCTGGTATCTCGGCGGCGACGGCGACCCGATCCTCGCCGGCATCAACGCGCCGCTCACGTCAGGCTTCGTCGCCTATCTCCGAGACGAGCTCAAATACAAGACCGACCGGAACTACCTGCTGCTGAACTACGAGGTCGGGCGGCGCTGGGACTGGCACACGGGCGGCGGCGACGACAGCGACCACGCGAGCGCCGGCGACGATCTGCGCGAGGGCCTCGCGCTCGACCCGCGGCTCCGCGTGCTGATCGCGCACGGCATGACGGATCTGCAGACGCCCTATCTCACCAGCCGTTACGTGCTGGAGCAGCTGCCGCCGGCGGTGACCCGCGACCGCGTCACCCTCAAGCTCTATCCCGGCGGCCACATGATGTATCTCCGTCCCGCCTCGCGCGCGGCGCTGCACGGCGACAGCCGCGCGGTCTACGGGGCGGAGTGACGGCCGTCAACCCGCGTCTTTCGACGCGCTTCGCTTGCCCGGAATGAGGGGAGAGCAGAGATGCGGCAAAGAAAGGCGCCTCGTCCCGAGCAAGCGACCGTAGGGAGCGCGTCGAAGGACGCATCATGCCGTTGCGGCTCCGCAATCAATTCGTCGCTGGCGCCGGCGCCTTGTCGATGCTCTTGCGGAGCTCGGCGGCGAAGTTCTTGAGCTCGCCGATCTCGGCGAGCTTCTGCGCCTGCTGGCGCGGATCGCCCGGCGTCACCGCGTCGCTGCTGGAGATCAGGCGGAACGCCTCCGCGTAGGGGCTGTCGGCCATGGCGGCGGCGTATTTCTCGCGCGCCTGGCCGAGCCCCACCTGGTCGCCGGAGAGCGACAGGGCGGCGGCGAGGTTGAGGACGAGCCGCGCCTCCTTCGCGGTGAGCTTGCCGTCGGGGCCGGGCGCCGGCACCAGCCGCTTCAGCGTGCGCGCGACGTCCTCCCAGCTCTGCGCCTTCCAGTAGGCGTCGGCGCGCAGGCGGTCGGCGTCGATGCTGGTGTCGCTGGCGAGCGCGGTGATCGCCTGGTCGGTGCGACCGAGATCGATCAGCGCGCGGGCCCGGAGCTGCTGGCGCTGGCGCGCGATCTCCGGCGGCGGATCGCCGCCCAGCGGCATATCGAGCGCCTTCAGCGCCGCCTCCGGCCGGTGATCGAGCAGGCGGATCACCGCGAGCTCGGTGGCGCTGCGCGCCTTCTCCATGCCGGTGAGGCGGTTGGCGACCTGGTCGGCGAGCAGCTTGTCGGCCTGGTCCAGGAGGTCGACCGAGATCATCCGGTCGACCAGCCGGCGCACGATCGCATCGTTCTGCGGGCCGGCGAGGTCCTTGAACTCACCGTAGACCGCCACCGCCTTCAGCGGCGAGAGGTTCTCCGAGTTCGGGCCGAGGAAGACGTTGGCGAAGGCATCCGACATCTCGCGCTGGATGGCGGGCGTGCCGGGGTTGTTCGGGAAGTTGGCGGCGGCCTGGCGCAGGACGTCGAGCCCGCGCCGGTAGTCGCCGTCGGCGATCAACAGCCGGCCGAGCTGGCGCAGCAGGTCGAACTCGAACTCGCCGCCGCGCCAGGCGTAGCGGAGATCGTCGAGCTGGCGGATGGCGTCGGTGCGG
>DATKPX010000571.1:0-10360 GCA_035523855.1 Allostellaceae bacterium | reverse complement strand
GACCACTGCCTGCTCGAAGGCCTCGACGCGGTCCTCGAACTGGGTCTCATCGCGGGTGATGCCGTGGCTGCGGAGCCGGCGGAGCCGCTCGGCGAGCGCATCGCTCCGGGTGGTGACCGCGCCGCCCTCGCCGGCGGCAATGGTCTTCACCGGATGGAAGGAGAACACCGCCATGTCGCTGTGCGCGCAGGAGCCGACCGGGATCTCGGTGCCGTCGGGGCGGCGCTCGACGGTGCCGATGGCGTGGCAGGCATCCTCGACGATCGCGAGGCCGCTGGCGCGGGCGACGGCGGCGATCGCCGCCATGTCGCCGCACTGGCCGGCAAGATGCACCGGCAGCACGATGCGGGGCTTGAGGCGGCGGCGCTCGGCCTCGGCGATGGCGAGCGCGAGATGCGTCGCCTCCATCAAGCCGGTATCGGGATCGACGTCGGCGAACACCACCTCGGCGCCGACGAGACGCGCGACGTTGGCGGTGGCGACGAAGGTGATCGCGGGAACGATGACCGCCTCGCCGGGCTTGAGGTCGAGGGCAAGGCAGGCGAGGTGCAGGCCGGCGGTGGCGCTGTTGCAGCTCACCGCATGAGCGGCGCCGACACGCTCGGCGAGCGCGCTCTCGAACAGGCGTACCGCGGGGCCGGTGGTGAGCCAGTCGCCGCACAGCACCGCGCGCACCGCCGCCAGGTCGTCCTCGTCGATGGCGTGGCGGCCGTAGGGCAGTACCGGCAGCGCCGCCGCGCTCATAGAGTGGGATCCTCGAGCAGGCGCTTGAGACCGGCCTCATCGAGCCAGTCGCCATTGGTGTCGCTGGCGAAGCGGAAGCCCTCGCGGACGGCAGTGGCGCCGGAGACGAGATAGGGATCGCGATGCCACCAGCGGAAGGCCGGCTCGATGACGTAGCGGTCGGCGAGCTCGAGGGTGAGGCGGCTGTCGTCCTCGGTGATCATCACCTCATGCAGCTTCTCGCCGGGCCGGATGCCGACGACGCGGGTCGGCAGGTTGGGCGCCATGCAGTGCGCGAGGTCGGTCATCCGCATGCTGGGGATCTTCGGCACGAAGATCTCGCCGCCCTGCATCATCCTCATCGAGGTGAGCACGAAGTGCACGCCCTGCTGCAGCGTGATCCAGAATCGGGTCATCCGCTCGTCGGTGATCGGCAGGTGATCGGCGCCCTCGGCGACCAGCTTGCGGAAGAAGGGGATCACGCTGCCGCGCGAGCCCACCACGTTGCCGTAGCGCACCACCGCGAAGCGGGTGCCCACCGAGCCGCTGAGGTTGTTGGCGGAGATGAAGATCTTGTCGGAGGCGAGCTTGCTGGCGCCGTAGAGGTTGATCGGGTTCGCCGCCTTGTCGGTGGAGAGCGCCAGCACCTTCTTGACGCCGTTCCGGAGCGCGGCGCGCACCACGTTCTCGGCGCCCGAGACGTTGGTCCGGATGCACTCGAAGGGATTGTACTCGGCCGCCGGCACGTGCTTCAGCGCCGCCGCGTGGACGATGAAGTCCACCTCGCGGGTCGCCATCTCCAGGCGCTCGCCGTCGCGCACGTCGCCGATGAAGAAGCGCAGCGTCTCGCCCGGCAGGCCGGAGAGCTGCTGCTGCATCTCGTACTGCTTGAACTCGTCGCGCGAGAACACGATCAGGCGGCGCGCGCGGCCGTGGCGCAGCATCGTCTCGATGAAGCGGCGTCCGAAGGAGCCGGTGCCGCCGGTGATCAGCACCGAGGCGTCGTCGAATTCGCGGATCGCCTCCTGCAATCCGTCGGCGAAGCTCTGCACGCCGCCATCGGCGGCGGCACGCTCGCTGCCGCGCGGCTTCGCGGGACGACGGTCGAGAAGCGAGACGGAGGGGCTGAACGGCATGGACGGGCCTCGAAAAAAACTGTGCTGTAAGGTGCGACCCGGCAGAAAAGGCGCCGGGTCCAGTGTGCGCGGAGGCTGGTTAATTTAGCGTTTCCGGTCGGCGTATAACCCGCTCAGAACTTGAGATAATTCGTGAGGCTGAGGCCCGACAGCGCGCTGATCGTGCTGTAGGAGGCCTGCAAATTGGTCTCGACCTGATTGAGCTGGGTGATCGCGGTGGCGGGATCGACCGTCTCGATGTTCTGGATGCTGGTCTGCGTCAGGTTGAGCGCGTTGGTATGCGCCGTCTGCAGGTTGTTGAGCTTGGCCGTGGTGAAGGAGAGGTTGCTCAGGATCGCCTGCAGCCCGGTCATGCTCTGGCCGATGAGCGAGGTCGCGGTGTTGACGTTGGCGACGTCCGTCGCGTTGGTCTGGCTCGGCGAGCCCGCCGGCAGGTTGGCAAGGAAATTGAGCGCGCGGATCGCGTTCTCGAAAGCGGGGTTGCTGGCGACGACGCCGTACTGCACGGTGGTCGAGGTGTCGACCTTCGCCTGCGCGATGGTGCCGTCGCCGGTGTAGTAGCCGTTGGGCGGCGCGCTGGAGACGCTGGTGGTGAGAGTGCCGGGGTTGGGGAGACCGGTCATATCCACCGGCGGCGTGCTGACGTTGCTGCCGGCGAGGATGTAGCGGTTGCCGTCCTGGCTGTTCATGAGGTCGCTGACCTCGCCCAGGATCTGCTTGGCCTGGCTCTGGATGTCGATCGGCGTCGTGCCGTAGGCGCCGTTGGGCAGGCTCTCGCTGAACTGCGAGATCACGGTCTCGATGTTCTGGACGACGTTCGAGGTCTCCTGGATGCGCTGCTGCACCGTGGTGATGGTGTCGAGATAGCTCTGGCGCTGGTTGATCGAGCTCTGCAGGTTGGTGAGCTTGCCGGCGTTGCCGTCGAGGCCGGAGTAGTCCTGGCTCTTGAGGCCGGTGGAGACCTGGCCCTGCAGCTTGCTGGCGAGATCCTGCATCTGCTTGATCGACTGCAGGGTCATGTTGGTGTTGACGAGGGTGCCGATGGTGCTCATGGGAGTGCGTCCTCTCGTCACATCTTGAGAAGCGTATCGAGCATGTTCTGCACCGCCGAGAGTACGTTGGCGGAGGCCTGATACATGTTCTGATAGACGGTGACCTGCGCCATCTCCTGGTCGATATTGACGCCGCTCACGCTGGAGGCGCGCGCCTGCAGCTGCTGCTGCAGCGTGGTCTGGTAGGTCGCGTTGTCGGACGCGGCGGAGGAGGCGTTCGCCGCCTGGCCGAGGATCTGCGCGGAATAGTCGCTGAGCGTGGTGCTGGTGGCGCCGCCGAAATTGCCGGCGGCGGCGAAGCTCTGCACCGCGGTCACCGCGTTGCTGAGCGTCTGCGCGATGGTCGGATCCGGGTTGCCGGTCGCGCCGAACAGCAGTCCGGGGTTGGCCGCGACCGTCGGGTTGACCGCGATGGTGGCGGCATTGTCCTGCGGCGCCGGCGCGGCGGTGTTGACGCCGCTGAAGAGGTGGAAGGGCAGGTTGGCGGCCGAGCCGCTGAAGGTCTCGCCGCCGACCGTCGCGGTGACGGCGACGTTGAGGTTGCTGCCGGCGGTGTCGGTGAAAGCGATGTTGTTGCCGTTGACGCTCGCCGTGACGGTGCCGGCGCCGACCGCGGCGTTGATGGCGTTCACCACGTCGGTGAGGGTGGGGTTCGCGGGCAGCGGCGCCGTGGTGACCGTCGCGCCGCCGTTGATCGAGACCGTGAAGGTATCGCCGGCGGCCGGCGCGGTGCCGCCGACGGTCACCAGCTGGGACGAGCTCGTCACCTGGGCGGAGTTGTAGAGGTTGGTCGCGAACTGGTTGAGCTCGGCGGTCAGGTTCGGCAGCTGCTGGTCGCGCAGATTGAGCAGCGTCCCGATCGAGCCGGTGGTGATGTCGCTGGTGATGTTGACGCCGTTCAGGGTCACCGCGGACATCGGCGTCTGCGCGGTCACCGCGCCCGACTGAGTGTAGCTGAGCTGGGAGGCGGTGCTGTCCACCAGCATCTGGCCGGTGCTGGTGAAGACGACCATGGTGCCGTTCGGGCGCACGAAGTCCGACACGCCCATCAGCTGCGAGACCTGGTCGAGCGCCTGGTCGCGCTGGTCCTCGAGCGCCGCCGTCGCCTGGCCGGTCGCTTTCATGTGGGTGATCTCGGTGTTGTATTGGGCGATGCTCTGCAGCGCCGTGTTCACCGTCTGGATGTCGTTCGAGATGTCGCCATCGGCGCTGGAGCGGATCGCCTGGATGCCCGAGGACATGGTGTTGAGCTGGCCCGCGAGCGTCTGCGCGGTCGCCACCAGGTTCTGCTGCGAGATCTGGTCGTCGGGCGTGGTGCTGAGCGTTTGCAGCGCGGAGGTGAACTGGCCATAGGTGTCGCTGAGCGAGCTGCCGTCGTTCACCTGCCCGAAGAGATCCTGGATCTGCTGAAAATAAGTGTTGGCGACGTTGGCGCCGCTCGCCGCCGTGTCCTGGACGCGGGCGCTGGCGGCGAGGCTCTGGTTGATCTGCCGCTGCGGCAGGCTGAGGATCACGCCGGCGCCGGCGCCGTTCAGCAGCGCGGGCGTCATCTGCACGGTCTCGCGCGAATAGCCCGGGGTCTGCGCGTTCGAGATGTTCGACGAGATCAGCTGCATGTTGGTCTGGGCGGCCTGCAGGCCACTCAGAGCATTTTGCAGAGCACCGGCGATGTTCATGGCTCCGGTCCTTCGTTCAGAGGCTTTGATTGACCGCGATGCCCGCGATCAGGCGCGGTTTCGGCGCGGGCTGGCGTGGCGCGCGATAGGCCTGGGTGCTGCGCTCGTTCACCTTGATGGCGTCGACGATCGCCGCCACCACGCTCTGGACGGCGGCGCGGCCGGCGCGCAGCGCCAGCTCGTTCTCCTGCGCCGCGGCGGCTAGCCGCGTCGCCACCGCCACCAGCTCGATCCGCAGCGGCGCCGCGGTCTCGCGCAGCGTCGTGCGGCCGGCGCGCAGCTCCTCGATGGTGGCGCGATAGCGCCGGGTCAGTCGCATCTTCTCCTCGGCGAAAGCGGCGGCTTCCTGCACCTTCATGGCGCGCAGCGCCGTGGTCTCGCGCTCGAGCAGATCGGCGAGCCGGGTCGAGAGGTCGATCAGCTCCGGCGCCGAGGACGCCTGGAGGCGGGGAGCGTTGGTGGCGAGAGCGGCGGCGCTCATTTCTTCTGGGCCTCCTGGATGCGCAGGATCTCTTTCTGCACCGCGTCGGCGATGCCGACGCCGCCGCTCTTGGCGGCGACCTTGGCGTATTCCTGCAGCAGCAGCGAGCGGTAGACGGTCTCCGCCTGGCCGCCGCCGGTGACCGCATCGCCGTTGATGCCGGCGAACATGCTGTCCATCGACTGCGCCAGGAAGAACGCCTCGAAATCCTCCGCGGTCTTGCGCGCGGCGCCCGCATCGCCGCTGCCCGCGGCTGCCTGCGCGGTCGAAGTGCTCGGCGCCTGGGTCGAGGCGAGCGGCGGGATGATGGATTTGCTGGCGTCCATCACATCAGCTCGATTTCCGCCTGCAGCGCGCCCGCGGTCTTGATCGCCTGCAGGATGCTGATCATGTCGCGCGGACCGACGCCCAGCGCGTTGAGGCTGTTGACGAGCTCCTGCAGGGTGACGCCCGCCGGCAGCACCGCCATGCGGCGATCCGACTGCTCGTCGACCTGGACGTTGGTGCGCGGCACCACCACGGTCTGGCCGCCGCCGTTGGGCGCGAACTGCGTGCCGCCCTGGCCCGGCGCCACCGGCTGGCCGGTCGCGGGATTGGTCGGCGTCGGCGCGGTGCCCGCCGGCGCGAAAGGATTGGGCTGCGACACCTGCGGCGTCTCGGTGACGCGCACGGTGAGGCTGCCCTGGGCGATCGCCACCGTGCTGATGCGCACGTTCTCGCCCATCACGATGACGCCGTTCTGCTCGTCGATGACGACGCGCGCCGGCTGGTCGGGCTCGACGCGGAGCTGCTCGATGTCGGTGAGGAGGGACACCACGTCGCCCTTGAAGCTGGCGGGCATCGCGAGGGTCACCGTCGAGGGATCGAGGGGCCGCGCCGCGGGGGAGGCGAGATAGCCGTTGATCGCCTGGGCGACCCGGCGGGCGGTGGTGAAATCGGGGTTGCGCAGCGTCAGGTTCACCGTCTGCAGCTTGGCGAGCTCGAAGCCCACCTCGCGCTCGACGATGGCGCCGGCGGAGACCCGCCCGGAGGTCGGCACGCCCTTGGTGACGGACTGCGCGGCGCCCTTGGCGACGAAGCCGCCACTGGCGACGCTGCCCTGGGCGACGGCGTAGACCTCGCCGTCGGCGCCCAGCATGGGCGTCACCAGCAGGGTCCCGCCGAGCAGGCTCTTGGCGTCGCCGAGCGCGGAGACGGATACGTCGATGTGCGAGCCCTGGCGCGCGAAGGGCGGGAGGGTCGCCGTCACCATGACGGCGGCGGTGTTCTTGGTGGTGAGCTTGCTGTCGCGGGCATTGACGCCCAGGCGCTCCAGCATGCCGATCAGGCTCTCGCGGGTGAAGATCGCGTTGTTGAGGCTGTCGCCGGTGCCGTTGAGCCCGACCACCAGCCCGTAGCCCACCAGCATGTTGTCGCGCACGCCCTCGAAATCGGCGATGTCCTTGATGCGGGACGCCGCGTGGCCCGCGGGCGCCATCAGCGCGAGGCCGAAAGCCAGGAAGGCGAGGCGGGCGATATGGCGGGCGATGCGAGTCATGATCCGAGTCGTGAGTCCTGCTGCTGTCGCCGCTCTCATGCGAGCCCCGTGCCAGCGCAAAATTTCCTTGATTGCAGGGGTTTAGCCGAACCGTCGGAAGGCTCGCCGGGATCGCGCCCGGCAATCCCTGCCGTGTCTCCGGCAGGCTTTGCCGGTCGCCGATGCCGCGCGGCGGCGCGCGGACGGTCGCCGGCCGGCCGGCTCGTGCGCCGCCGGAGTTAATCGGTGCTTAACCCTGGGGAGCGATGCTGCGGGCCGATTATCGAGGACGCTCCGATCCCATGCGCATCGAATCGAAGCCGCCGACAGTGCCCGCGTCGCGCGCCACGCGCGCGAAATCCGGGTCGGAGTCTGGGGTGGAGTTCTCCGCCGGGCTCAGCGAGGAGCAGCCTGCCTCGGCGCCCGCGGCGGCGCGCCCGCTCTCGCCGGTCGATGGGCTTTTTGCACTGCAAGAGATGCCGGACGCGCTGGCCGAGCGCCGCCGCGCCGTGCGCCGCGCCGGGACTCTGCTCGACCGTCTCGACGACATTCGCCTGGCGCTGCTCAGCGGCAGCCTGCCCCTGAGCCAGATCGCCGAGCTGCAGCGAGTCATCGCCAGCGCCCGCGGCGCCCTCGACGATCCCAGGCTGATCGAGGTCCTGGACGAGATTGACCTGCGCGCCCAGGTCGAGCTTGCCAAGCTCACGCCAGCCTCCTGAGTGCATTTCAAATAGGCAACAGTATCAACGGGCTGGGCCCTGTTTCCCGTGCTTGCTCCGGCCGGGCGGCCTCCCTATACTCCGCGCGCTTCGAGAACCTTGGAGTTTCACGGAGTAGGTGATGCGGCCCATGCTTCCGCCCGATTACCGGCCCTCGGAAAACGAAGAGTTCATGAATGCGCTGCAGCTGGAGTATTTCCGCCAGAAGCTGCTGCGCTGGCGCGGCGAGCTGCTGGCGGAGTCGACCGAGACCCTGCAGCACCTGAAGGAAGAGAGCCTGGCCGAGCCCGACATCACCGATCGGGCCTCGCTGGAGACCGAGCGGGCGCTGGAGCTGCGGACGCGGGACCGCGAGCGCAAGCTGATCACCAAGATCGACGCCGCGCTGATGCGGATCGAGGACGGCACCTACGGCTATTGCGAGGAGACCGACGAGCCGATCAGCCTCCGCCGCCTGGAGGCCCGGCCGATCGCCACCTTGAGCCTCGAGGCGCAGGAGCGTCACGAGCGCATGGAGCGCACCCACCGGGACGATTGAGGCCCCGAGTCTGGCCGTTCAGGCGAGGCGCAGGAGCGGCACCGCGGCGGCGGCCATCAGCACCGCCAGGATGCGTGACGGCGTGAACGGCTCCCGGAGCCAGCCGACCGCGATCAGGATGGCGAAGACCGCGCTCGTGTCCCTGAGCGCCGAGGCCGGCGCGATCGGCGAGCGCGCCCAGACCCAGAGAATGAGCAGATATGAGGTGACCGCGGCGAGGGCGGCCGGGCCGGCGACGGTCGCGTTCGTTCGCAGCAAATGCCAGGGCGTGCCGATCCGGCGGTGGCGCGCAGACATGACGATCGAGTTGGCGATCGAGACGGCGAAGCCATAGGCCCAGGGCGTTCCGGCGAGTCGCACGCCGCGCGCGTCGCAGATCACATAGGTCGCCGTCGCGAGGCCTGCGATCGCGGTCCAGGCAAGAGCGTGCAAAGTGAAGACGCGGTCGCGCCGGGCGCCATGGGCAAGCAGTGCCAGGGCGGCGGCGATGAGGACGACGCCGACGAGCGCCAGGGGCCCCAGCCGGTCGCCGGCGAGCCCGGCGGCGAGCGGCACCACCAGCAGCACCGAGACCGCGCGCACGACGGGATAGACGATGCCGAATCCCGCGAGCTCGTAGGCGCGCAGCAGCGCCGAGACGGCAATGAGATTCATCGCGGTCGAGGCGCCGATCCAGAGCCAGGAGGCCGTTCCCGGCAGGCCGCTCCAGAGCAGGCCCGGCACCGCCAGCAGCGCGCTCGCCAGCATCTGCGCCGCCATCGCCGCCGTCGGCCGCGCGCTTGCCTTGATGGCGGCGTTCCATCCGGCATGGAGGAGGGCGCTCAGCAGCGCGGCGGCGACCTCCGCTGCCTCCATCGGTTCAGTCGAGCTTGCGATAGTAGAAGCTGGTGGGGCAGAAGCCGCCCTTGGGCCAGAGAGCGAAGTCCGGAACGATTCCCACCAGCGTCCAGCCAAGCCGGGCGTAGAGCCGCTCGGCATCGTCGCTCGCCGTATCGAGGACCAGCAGCGACTTGCCGGACTGGCGGGCGGCATCCTCGGCGGCGCGCATCAGTGCCGCGCCGACACCGCGGCGCCGCGCGCGCCGGTGCACCAGCATCTTGGAGATGTCGGCGCGATGGGGCTGGTTCTCCGGCTGCGCCAGCACCAGCTGCACGGTGCCGATGATGCCGCTCTGATCCTCCGCCACCATCAGGGCGCGGGCGCCGCTCGCGGCTTCGCCGGCTATGCGGCGCCAGAACGCCTCCGCCTTCGCTGGCGGCAGCGGATGCATGAAGCCGACGGAAGCGCCGCCCTCGACGCAATCGATCAGCACCCGGGCCAGCCCGGCGATCTCCGCCTCGCTCGCGGCGGCGAGACGGCGCACCGTGCAGGATCCGCCGCCGCTCACTTGACCCTCTCGGGCTCGCTGACGACGACCACCGCGTAACGCGCGGGCTTGCGGGTGGGATTGCGGAAGGCGGTCGGGCCGTCGAGCAGGAAGGCGAAGCAGTCGCCGGTCCGCAGCCGCTGGCACTCCGCGCCGACCGTCACCTCGATCGCTCCCTCCAGCACCCAGACCTGCTGGTGGACGCGGACGTCGCGCGCGCCGGTATCGAAGGCCACGCGCGCGCCGGCGGGAAACTCGACTTCGACGATCTGGATCGGCGAGGCGAAGCGGCTCGGCGAGACGTTGCGGCGGAGATACCCGGAGGCGGGATCCCGCCACTGCGGCTGGTCGGCGCGGCGCGCCACCGGCTCGGCACCGGGACCCGGCGCCTCGAAGAGGCTCGCCAGCGGCACGCCGAGCGCCGTCGCGAGCCGTTCCAGCAACGCCGCCGTGGGGCTGCTCTCGCCGCGCTCGATGAGCGAGATCATCGAGCGGCTGACGCCGCTGCGCTCCGCCAGCGCCTCGAGGCTGAGCCCGCGCGCCGCCCTGAGATCGCGCATGCGGGCGGCGATGCGGTGATTGAGATCGTTCTCGGCACCATCCAGCATAATGGATATTAATTCCATTATACCGGATGGCCTGTCAACGACATTGCGGGGCCGGATCGGCCCGCCAGGTAGGTCTCTAGGAGGCCAGGGTGGGGAAGCCGGCGCTCACCACGTGTAGCAGAGCACGGCATCGACGCCGTAGCCCCAGCGCGTCTGCACGATGGGGCTGTTCTCCGCCGATCCGAGCAGACGCTCGGCGCCGGCGTCGAGATCGACGAACCAGTGGTCGTTGAAGTGATAGAGCGCGGTCGCGCCGAAGTTCACGTTCTTGGTGCCGCCGCTTGCCGTATAGGGCTGGAACTGCGAATGCGGCGCCGCGTGGTTTGGGGTGATGCCGAAATAGGTGTTCATGTAGTTGTCGTCGGCGAAGGTCGCGGAGGGGCCGAGGAAGACCTGCAGCGTATCGTTCGCAACCACCGGTGCGTAGATGCTGACGTCGCCGACAAAGCCCTGCTGGCTGGTGGCGCGGTAACGCAGGTCGAGGCTGAAGATCAGCGGCAGCACCGCAAATTCCGCGAACACCTTGGGCTCCGCCGCCGGATCGA
>DATKPX010000570.1:0-3572 GCA_035523855.1 Allostellaceae bacterium | reverse complement strand
TGGCTCGAGGATCTGCGCCTGGCGATGATGGAGGAGGTTTATCCGGTGTCACAAGCCGTCGCCGACGATGTGGCGCCGGTCCTGCTGGAGACGCGCATCGCCTACGAGCATCCTTTGACGCTGCAGGACCGCCCGCGCGGGCGCATCTGGGCCACATCCATGAGGGGCGTGCGCTGGCGGATCGCCGCCGAGATCCGCGTCGGCGACACCGTCCATGCGCATGCCGAGCAGGCCGGCCTCTTCATTCGCCTCTCGACCCGCCGGCCGGTGCCGCCGCCGGCGCCGCTGGTGGAGCGCTACGCGCCGCCGGAGGAGACGCCATGACGATCGAGCGGCCGCCGGCGCCGATGGCGCTCGCTCTCGCGGCGGCGGAAAGCGCGGCGGCGCGCGGCGAGGTGCCGGTTGGCGCGGTGGTTGTCGACGGCGCCAGCGGGACCGTCCTCGCATGCGCCGGTAACCGGGTGGAGGAGCTGCGCGATCCGACCGCCCATGCGGAGCTGCTGGCGCTGCGCGCGGCGGCGGCACAGCTGGGATCGCCGCGGCTCACGGGTTGCGATCTCTATGTGACGCTGGAGCCCTGCGCCATGTGCGCCGCCGCGATTTCATTCGCCCGTATGCGGCGGCTCTACTTCGGCGCCGCCGATCCGAAGGGCGGCGGTGTCGAGCATGGCGCCCGCATCTTCGCCCAGGCAACCTGCCATCACCGGCCGGAGATCTATGGCGGATTCGAGGAGGCGCGCGCCGGCGAGCTGCTGCGCCGGTTCTTCGCCGAGCGGCGCTGATTGCCGGCGCGGGCCGACAGTGCGCGACACTCGGCCGTAGAGCGGATGCTGTTTCGCTCTCTTTAACTTTCCGACGATAGCCTAGCGGCACGACGGATCGTTCCGCTCGAGCGTCCGTCGCAGGGGGAGCCGAACATTCCATCACGGCCGGCTGGCACGCTTGCCCGCTGGCCGCAGCAGTGTGGCGATGGCTTCGACCATGGCGAAACCGGTCCGTGACAGCGACAGAAATGGCGACGGCACGATCCACCGTCTGCGCCGAGCCCTTGGCCGCATGCTGCTGGGCGAGCCGGCCGAACGCATCGCAGGCGATCGGCCCGAGAAGCCGCACGCGGCCCGCCTGCGCTTGCGGACCGAGGGCCGCGGCTACACGGATGCGACCAACCTGGTCGATCAGATCCGGGATCTCGTGGGGGCCAGCGCGGAGCCGCTGGTGGGCCGTCTCAACATGATCGGCCTGAACAAGATCCGGGAACGCTTCGGCGGCGAATGGACCCGGCTCGCGCAGCGCGCCGAGCGTATCGCGTGCAACGTGATCGAGAAGCACCTCGTGCCCGGCGACATCTACGCGAAATGGGGCGAGGAAAGCTTCGTGGTGGTGTTCGCGCGCCTCAGCGAGCAGAACGCGCGCATCAAGTGCTACCTCATCGCCAACGAGATCTCGAGGAGCCTCCTCGGCGAAGAGAGTTCCGAGCTGCTGGAGATCAAGACCGCGATCTCACGCGTGGATCGCGCGATCGATTTTGCCTCGCTCAGCGGGCTCGACGACCTGCTGGAGGCGGCGAAGCCGATCCCGCCGCTCGGTCCCGACGAGGCCTTGATGCTGGTCGAGCGGGAGGATGGCGCCGAGGTCGGGAGCGACGCCGAGGGCACGCAGGACGCCTTCGAGAGCCCCTTCGGAGCGCCGCCCGAACTCGAGGCCATTTCTTCCGAATACGTCATGATTCCCATCGAGCGTCCGCGGCGGGCGCCGAAGGTCATGACGGGTATCCGCGGCGACGTGCTGGCGGGCATGGATTTCGTTTTCCGGCCGATCTGGAATCCGACGCTCAATGTCATCGCGACCTACTATTGCATGCCGCGCGTCCGGCTCTCCGATGTCGAGGGCTCGTCGGGCGACGCCGAGCTGGCCGTTGCGGGCGATGCCGAGGCGACCGCCCGTCTGGACGCCGCCACGGTCGAGCGCGTGAAGCAGGAATTCGCTGAGATGGAAGCGGCCGGCCGCCGGCTGATCATCACCGCGCCGCTGCACTTCGAGACCGTGAGCTCGATGAGCCAGCGGCGTCGCGTGGCCGCCACCATCGCCAAGATCGGGCCCATGAATGCCTGCCTGGTGATCGAGATCGTCGGCGTCCCGGTCGGCATCCAGAAACTGCGGATCATCGACATCGTCTCGCCGATGCGGGCGCACTGCCGCGGCGTCTCGCTGCAGATGCCGATGGAGACCATCGATTTCAGCCACGTCGCGGGAGCCGGCGTTGCGGCGGTGGGTGCCGAGCTCACCCACGCCTCCAAGGGCGAATTCATCCAGATCCAGCAGTTGAACCGCTTCCAGCGGGCGGCGGAAAAGGCCGGGCTGGCGACGTTCGTGCACGGCGCTCGCTCGCTCAGCATGGTGGCGGCGGCCCTCGGCGCCGGCTTTCACTTCATCGACGGCGACGCGGTGGCGTCCAGCGTGTCCCATGCGGATCGGGCGCTGGAGTTCCACCTCGCCGATCTCTATAACGCCCGCTGAATCCGGCCCGTTTTGCCCTAGGTCAATGAAATCCGAAAAAGCGAGTGGTAGTTTCTCGCGATTTCAGGCCGCGCCTACATCGGTATGCGAGCGCGAACACTAGATGGCGGAGGCCAGAGTGCAGGTCCTAGTGATCGATGACGACGTCGCGGTGCGGCAGACGATCGCGCTGCTGCTGGAGGATGCCGGTATCGGTGTGACCCAGGCGGCGGATGGCAAGGAAGGGCTGCGCTGCTTTCAGCGCGCGCGTCCCGACGTCATCGTCACCGACATCATCATGCCGGAGAAGGAAGGCATCCAGACCATCGCCGATATCCGCAAGCAGGATGCCAACCTGCCGATCATCGCCATCTCCGGCGGCGGCCGCATCGGCAGCACCGACTTCCTCGAGATCGCCTCGAAGCTGGGCGCGACGGTGACGCTGGCGAAGCCCTTCGATCCCGAGATCCTGGTGACCCTCATCCGCAAGCTCGCCGCCGAGGCCGGCTCGGCCACGACCTGAGGCGGTCTCAGCGCCGCGCCACCGCCCGCCAGCCGATATCGCGCCGGCAGAAACCCTCCGGCCAGTCGATCCGATCGACCGCTCCATAGGCGCGGCTCCGCGCCTCCGCCACATCCGCCCCAAGCGCCACCACGTCGAGGACACGCCCGCCATCGGCGAGGATGCGGTCGCCGTCGCGCCGGGTGCCGGCGTGGAAGAGGATGACGTCGGGATCGCCGGCGGCCGCCGCGTCGAGACCGCGGATCTCGGTGCCCTTGCGCGGCTCGCCGGGATAGCCCGCCGCGGCGAGCACGACACAGACCGCCGCCTCCTCGTGCCAGCGCAGGTCGAACTCGCCGAGCACGCCGTCGCGGGCGGCGCGGAGCGCCGGCAACAGATCGCTCCGGAGCCGCGGCAGCAGCACCTGCGCCTCGGGATCGCCGAAGCGCACGTTGTACTCGATGAGCTTCGGTCCCCCGGGGGTGAGCATCAGCCCGGCATAGAGCACGCCCTTGAAGGGGCGGCCCTCCGCCGCCATCGCCTTGACCGTGGGCTCGATGATCTCGCGCCGGAC
>DATKPX010000569.1:0-3643 GCA_035523855.1 Allostellaceae bacterium | reverse complement strand
GGTATCGCCCGCGCTCCGCCACCGCTGCGCCAGCTCGACCTCGTGGTCCCGCGTCAGCAGCGGCTCTTTCATCGACGCCTTGATGAAAACCAGATTGGCTTTCTGGGTCTGGCGGTCATCCACATGGACCATCGGAGTTCTCTCCAGCGAGAGGCCGGTCACCGGGAGCCTGCGTCGCCAACTCCGCCGATCCATCGGCTGAGCGGGCAGGCGTTACCCGCAACCGGCACGATGCCACCTTGCCGCCGGGGGTATGCCGCCGTCTTGCCGCCGATTGCCGGGAGTCCCCAATCCTTGCGGGGGGTCGCCACGGCGGATCCGCCGCGGCAACCCGCCACAGCCCGCGGATCAAGCAAGACTGCGGCGATAATCCGTCGGCGTGCGCCCGGTGAGCTTGCGGAAGACGGCGGTGAAGGAACTGGTCTCGCTGTAGCCGATGCGCAGCGCGATGTCGGTGACCGAGAGGCCGGGCTTCGCCAGCAGCGTCTTGGCGAGCTCGATCCGGCGTGCCGTGTGGTAGCGATGCGGCGGCAGGCCGAACGACTGCTTGAAGGCGCGCGAGAAGTGGAATGGGCTCAGCTGCGCGAGCTCCGCCAGGGACGCCAGCGAGATCGGCTCGGGCAGATTCTCCTCGATGTACTCCACCACGCGGTTCCTCTGCCAGCCGGCGAGGCCGCCGCGCCGCATCGGCTCGGTCGGCGCGACGCCGTGCTGGATGCGCACCAGCTCATGGGCGAGCACGATGCTGAGCGCCTCCGCATAGAGGCGGTTCGCCGAGCCGCCATGCTCGACCTGGCCCTTCAGCTTGATCGCCGTATCCCAGAGGCCGGGATCGTCGAAGAACAGCTGCGGCTCGAACTCGATCTCGTTGAAGCGCAGCTCCGGATCCAGCAGCGGACCGCTGGGATCGATGTAGAGGTAGGTCGAGCGCGCCAGCGCCCGCGGCTCCTGCCAGCCGCGGAACGCCCGGCCGGCGGGAACGAAGGTCAGCTTGTGGTTGAAGTCGTGCCGGGTGGAGCGCGGCAGGCCCTCGATGAAGGTCTCGCCGTCGCGCCGCTCGCCGCGATCGGCGGCGATCAGCAGATGCCGCGGCGCGCAGTAGACGTACTCAAAGTGCTCCTGCCGGGTGAGCTGTACGACCTCGGCGGCGATGCCGCGCCAGGCGGCGCTCTGCCGCTTGGCAATATCCGCCGGCGTGATCGTCACGCCAGCGTGTCGGGTTTCGGGGGCATCGGCAATCTCGACCATGACCATGACCTAACCTCTGCGCAAAGGGATACCTTTCCGCCGCCCGACGTTCCCACCCTGATGTCTTTCTTGTCGCGTCCGCGGGGACCCGCCCACCAGCAAGACCGAGCCGGCCGATGGCGCGGGAATGCGACGCCGATCCCGGAATATAAGCAGTGCCCGATAGATAAGGCTCCCGTGCGGCGCAAAACTGGGTTGCAACAACGCCGCCCCGTCGCCGCGGCGGACCGTGCACAGAACCGCCAGCGCCCACCCACGCACTCGGCTCAGCGCGTAGAAACCGCGCAAGAATAAGGCTTTCTTGGCAAGACCGGCTGTGTCCACCGGCGGCCGCTCTGCAACTATGACCTGCCCGCGCCACTTCCCATTCGAGCCCGCGCGGGCGAGCCGGCGCGGTCGGTCGGTCACATTATTGCGAGCGAGAATTGCACATCGATCTGGGTCAGCATCGCGCCATCGTCAGCGGGTCGACCGCCGGCATCGGCTTCGCCATCGCCGTCGGTCTTGCCCGCGCCGGCGCCGCCATCGTCCTCAACGGGCGCAGCGAGGCCTCCACCATCGAGGCCGTGCGTCGCCTCTCCGAGCTGGTGCCGGATGCGCGCGCGGACGGCATCGCCGCCGATCTCGGCACCGCGGCGGGGGCGAACTACTTCGTCAGCAAGGCGGGCGCGGCGGACATCGTCGTCAACAACCTCGGCATCTACGGGCCGAAGCCGTTCGCCGAGATCACCGACGCGGAGTGGGACCACTACTTCGAAGTCAACGTGATGAGCGGCGTCCGCCTCGCGCGCCACTATTTCCCGCGCATGCTGGCGGCGAACTGGGGCCGCATCGTCTTCGTCGCCAGCGAATCGGCGGTGCAGATTCCCGCCGAGATGATCCACTACGGCATGACCAAGACGGCGCAGCTCGCCCTGGCGCGCGGCCTCGCGGAGCTCACCGCCGGCACCGGCGTCACCGTCAATTCGGTGCTGCCCGGACCCACCCGCTCGGAAGGCGTCGCCACCTTCCTCCGCGAGATGGCGAAGAGCAAGGGCGTCTCGGAGGCGGAGGTCGAGCAGGGATTCTTCGCCGTGGAGCGGCCGAGCTCGCTGCTGCGGCGCTTCGCCAGCGTGGAGGAGATCGCGAACATGGTGGTCTACGTGGCGTCCGAGCAGGCCGCCGCCACCAACGGCGCGGCGCTCCGCGTCGACGGCGGCATCGTGCGCGCCATCGTCTGAGGCGGCCGCGCTCAGCGGTTGCCGCCGCCGCCGCTGCCGTGCCGCTCACCCCATCCCGCGCCGGGATCGGTGCTGTAGGGATGATCCGACGGCGCGCACGCCGCCAGCAGCAGCGTCAGGCCCGCCACCAGCAGCGCCATCCGGCTTCCGTCACCGCGCATCCTCATCGTCATTCTCCTCGCGACGCGGCGCTCAGCGATGGCCGCCACCCACGTGACCGCTGCCGAAATGACCGCCACTGAAATGACCGTGGAAATGGCCGACGCCCCGGCCGAAGTGGCCGCCACCCCAGTGATGGTGCCAGCCACCATGATAGAAGCCGTCGCCGAGATACCAGTCCTCGTCATAAGGGCCGGCCCAGTCATAGGGGAGCGGCTCGACATAGGCGCCGTAGGGATAGGCCTCGGCATAGGGATAGGCCGCCACCCGATCGGTCGCGGCGCAGGCCGAAAGCACCAGCGCGACGGTGGCGAGCAGCAAGCCGCCGCGCGCCCATGCCCTGTATCCGCGGGAAATGATCATCTGGAACTCCTGCCGTCGACACGGCGACGAGCGCGCCGTATCCCGCACGTGGGCGCTGACGCAGCTCGGCGACATCGCCGTTTTCACAATGCAGATCAGCGTGTATGCGAGCCGTGCCGTTGCCATCGAGGCGCGCGAAGAGCGCAAGAACCCGATGCTCTCCGCAACGCTCCGCAAGCTCCGACGCCGCGCGATGCTTATCTGCGAGCGTGACGGCACCGACCGGGATCTTCCAGATACGGTTGCCGGTGACGCAGTCGTGAATGGGCGACCGGCCACAGGCGATCGCCCACTCCGCATATAGAAGGAATGAGACTCATGATCCGTCTGACCAACACGCTCCGCCTGCTGCCGGCGGTCGCCCTGGCGCTGGGCGCCCTCGCCGTCGGCGCGCCTGCCGCGCTCGCGGACCAGTATCCAAAGAACTGGGAGGTTCAGAGCACGAACCTGCCGCAGCCGGCGTACGACTTCCTCCCCGGCTGGCACAACGCGCGGATGCGGGTTCCCGGCGCCGCGGCGTCGACCGCCGCACCGGTCAGCAACGCCCCCGTGCAGTATGAGTTCACGCCCGGCTCGACGACCTTCCATCACGTCAGCAACTAAGCCGGACCGCATGAGAGGCGAACCGCGCGCCCTCGCCGGGGCGCGCGGTT
>DATKPX010000568.1:0-13403 GCA_035523855.1 Allostellaceae bacterium | reverse complement strand
ACCTTCTTCGAGGAGGACGACGCGACCCACGTCATCGCCATGCATTGCGAGGATCTGAAGGACGGCCGCTCCTTCGCCGAGGTGGCGAAACGCGTCTCCAAGAAGAAGCCGGTGGTTATGCTGAAAGCCGGCCGCACTGCCATGGGCGCGCGGGCGGCGAGCTCGCATACCGGCGCGCTCGCCGGCAACGACACGATCTACGACGACGTGCTCAAGCAGTCCGGCGTCATCCGGGCGAAGTCGCTCCGGGATATGCTGGAGTTCGCCCGCGGCATCCAGGTGCTGCCCTCGCCCAAGGGCGAGAACGTCGTCATCATCACCGGCGCCGGCGGCTCCGGCGTGCTGCTGTCGGATGCTTGCGTCGACAATGGGCTCTCGCTGATGAAAATGCCGGCAGACCTCGACCAGGCCTTCCGGAAGTTCATCCCGCCCTTCGGCGCCGCCGGCAATCCCGTCGACATCACCGGCGGCGAGCCGCCGCTCACCTACCAGAACACCATCCGGCTCGGCCTCGAGGACCCGCGCATCCATGCGCTGATCCTGGGCTACTGGCACACCATCATCACGCCGCCGATGGTATTCGCGAAGCTGGTCTCGGAGGTGGTGGCTGAATTCAAGGCAAAGGGCATCTCCAAGCCGATCGTCGCTTCGCTCGCCGGCGACGTGCAGGTGGAGGAGGCGTCCGAATACCTCTACGACCACGGCATCCCCGCCTATCCCTATTCGACGGAGATCCCGGTGGCGGTGCTCGGTGCCAAGTACAAGTGGGCGCGCGGCGCCGGCGTCATTTGAGGCTGTTGCGGCGGTAGGGGCTTCCGGGGTACTCCGGGAGCCTGGGTTGTTCGGACAGAGGAAGGGCAGGACTCTGCCATGGATATTCACGAGTACCAGGCGAAGAGCCTGCTGCAGAAATTCGGCGTCGCCGTTCCCAAGGGCGGCGTCGCCTACACGCCCGAGGAGGCAGCGCGGGTCGCTGCCGAGCTCGGCGGGCCGGTCTGGGTGGTGAAGGCGCAGATCCACGCCGGTGGCCGCGGTGCCGGCCGCTTCAAGGACGATCCCAACGGCAAGGGCGGCGTCCGCGTTGTCAAATCCCTCGATGACGTGGTGAAGAACGCCGCCGCGATGCTGGGCCATGTGCTCGTCACCAAGCAGACCGGCCCCGCCGGCCGCGAGGTGAAGCGCATCTATATCGAGGAAGGCTGCGACATCAAGCGCGAGCTCTACCTGGGCCTGCTGCTCGACCGCAAGACCTCGCGCATCACCATGATGGCTTCCACCGAGGGCGGCATGGACATCGAGGAGGTGGCGGCGAAGCATCCGGAGAAGATGCTCAAGATCAGCATCGACCCCGCCATGGGCGCTCAGGGCTTCCACGCCCGCAAGCTCGCCTTCGGTCTCGGCCTCGAGGGCCGGCAGGTGCAGGCGGCGACCCAGTTCATGCTGGCGATGTACCGGGCTTTCGTCAGCCGCGACGCCTCCATCGTCGAGATCAATCCGCTGGTGGTGACCGGCGCCGGCGCCGTCCTGGCGCTCGATGCCAAGATGAGCTTCGACGACAACGCGCTCTTCCGCCATGCCGACCTCGTCGACATGCGGGACGAGTCCGAGGAGGACCCGACCGAGGTCGAGGCCGCCAAGCATTCGCTCAACTACGTCAAGCTCAACGGCAGCATCGGCTGCATGGTGAACGGCGCCGGGCTCGCCATGGCGACCATGGACATCATCAAGCTCTATGGCGGCGAGCCGGCGAACTTCCTCGATGTGGGCGGCGGCGCCACCAAGGAGCGCGTCACCACCGCCTTCAAGCTGATCCTCAGCGACAGCAACGTCGAGGGCATCCTGGTCAACATCTTCGGCGGCATCATGCGCTGTGACGTGATCGCCGAGGGCATCATCGCGGCGGCGCGGGAGGTGAGCCTGCATGTGCCGCTGGTGGTGCGGCTCGAAGGCACCAACGTGCGCCTCGGCAAGAAGATCCTGGCGGATTCCGGCCTCCCCATCCTCTCGGCGGACAATCTCGCGGACGCCGCCGAGAAGGTGGTCAAAGCGGTGAGGGAGGCTGCGTAATGGCCGTCCTGGTCAATTCCGATACCAAGGTCATCTGCCAGGGCTTCACCGGCGCCCAGGGCACCTTCCATTCCGAGCAGGCGATCGCCTACGGCACCAAGATGGTGGGCGGGGTCACGCCCGGCAAAGGCGGCAGCACGCATCTCGACCTCCCGGTCTTCGACACGGTGGCAGGCGCGATGGCCTCGACCGGCGCCACCGCCAGCGCCATCTACGTGCCGCCGCCCTTCGCCGCGGACGCCATCCTGGAGGCGATCGATGCCGAGGTGCCGCTGATCGTCTGCATCACCGAGGGGATCCCGATCCTCGACATGGTGACGGTGAAGCGCACGCTTGCCGGCTCGAAGTCGCGCCTGATCGGCCCCAACTGCCCCGGCGTCATCACGCCGGAGCAGTGCAAGATCGGCATCATGCCCGGGCACATCCACACCAAGGGGCACGTGGGCATCGTCTCGCGCTCCGGCACCCTCACCTACGAGGCGGTGGCGCAGACCACCGCCGCGGGCCTCGGCCAGTCGACCTGCATCGGCATCGGCGGCGATCCCGTCAACGGCACCAGCTTCATCGACTGCCTGGAGCTTTTCCTCGCCGACCCGCAGACCCAGTCGATCATCATGATCGGCGAGATCGGCGGCGCCGCCGAGGTGGAGGCGGCGGAATTCGTCAAGCGCAGCAAGGTGAAGAAGCCGATGGTCGGTTTCATCGCCGGCGCCACCGCGCCCCCCGGCCGCCGCATGGGCCATGCAGGCGCCATCATCTCCGGCGGCGGCGACACCGCTCCCGCCAAAATGGAGGCGATGCGCAGCGCCGGCATCACCGTGGCGGAGTCGCCGGCGGCACTCGGCAGCACCATGTTGAAGGTCCTGAAGAAGGGCTGAACCTCGAACTCGGGATGGACGATGACGGATACGGCGACGACAGGAGCCAGCAGGAGCATCAAGCCCGGCTCGGGTCGACGCGGCGGTCGCGACCATCCGAAGGGTCGGCAGGTCGATCCCTCCGCTCTCGGTGAGGTGCGCGCGCTGCTGGCCGCGCGGCCGCGCCAGCGCGACCTGCTGATCGAGTTCCTGCATCTCATCCAGGACCAGTACGGCTGCCTGCACGCGCGCCACTTGGCGGCGCTGGCACAGGAGATGAAGCTCGCCCTCGTCGAGGTCTATGAGGTCGCTTCCTTCTACGCCCATTTCGACATCGTGATGGATGGCGAGACGCCGCCGCCGGCGCTCACCGTGCGCGTCTGCGACAGCCTCAGCTGCGAGCTGATGGGCGCACAGCAGCTGCTCGCGGCGCTGCCGGCGAAGCTGGGATCCGGTGTCCGCGTGGTGCGCGCCCCCTGCATGGGCGGCTGTCACAACGCGCCGGTGACCGCGATCGGCCACGCGCTGCACGAGCACGCGACGGTGGAGAGCGTCGCCAAGGTGGCCGCGGCGGGCGACACCCATCCGCATATTCCCGCCTATCGCGCGCTCGCCGCCTACCGCGCCGATGGCGGCTACACGCTGCTCGAGGCCTGCCTCGCCGGCCGCAAGCCGCGCGAGGAGATCCTGAAGACACTGGAGGATTCGGCGATCCGCGGCCTCGGCGGCGCGGGGTTCCCGACCGGGCGCAAGTGGCGCATGGTGCTCGCCGAGCCGAAGCCCCGGATGATGGCGGTCAATGCCGACGAGGGCGAGCCCGGCACCTTCAAGGACCGCTTCTATCTCGAGACCGATCCCCACCGCTTCCTCGAGGGCATGCTGATCGGCGCCTGGATGGTGGAATCGCCCGACATCTACATCTATCTCCGCGACGAGTATCCGCAGTGCCGCGAGATCCTGGCGACGGAGATCGCGGCGCTGGAGGCGGCGGGCCTCGCGAAGCACACGCGCGTCCATCTCCGCCGCGGCGCCGGCGCCTATATCTGCGGCGAGGAATCGGCGATGCTGGAGAGCATCGAGGGGAAGCGCGGCCTGCCGCGCCAGAAGCCGCCCTATCCCGCCCAGGTCGGATTGTTCGGCCGGCCGACGCTCATCAACAACGTCGAGACCTTGTTCTGGGTGCGCGACATCGTCGAGAAGGGGCCCCAGTGGTTCGCCGACCAGGGCCGGCGGGGCCGCAAGGGGCCGCGCAGCTTCTCGGTCTCCGGCCGCGTGAAAAATCCCGGCGTCAAGCTGGCGCCATCAGGCATCACCGTGCGCGAGCTCATCGACGAGTTCTGCGGCGGCATGGCCGAGGGCCACCGCTTCAAGGCTTATCTGCCGGGCGGCGCCTCCGGCGGCATCCTGCCGGCATCCATGGCCGATCTGCCGCTCGATTTCGGCACGCTGGAGCAGTATGGCTGCTTCATCGGCTCGGCGGCGGTGATGGTCCTCTCGGACCAGGACGACATGAAGGCGGTGGCGCTCAACCTCCTCAAGTTCTTCGAGGACGAGAGCTGCGGCCAGTGCACGCCCTGCCGGGTCGGCACCGAGAAGACGGTGGGCCTGCTCTCGGCGAAGAGCTGGGACAAGCCGCTCATCGAGGAGCTGGCGCGGGTGATGACCGACGCCTCGATCTGCGGCCTCGGCCAGGCGGCGATGAACCCGGTCAAGATGGTGCTCAAGCATTTCCAAGAGGATCTCCAATGATGGACGGATCCAACCTCCCCGGCGAAGGCGTGCGCTTCATCCTCGACGGCGAGGAAGTGGAGGCGCGGCCGGGCGAGACCATCTGGCAGGTGGCGAGCCGCCGCGGCACCGAGATCCCGCATCTCTGCTACAGCCCGGCGCCCGGCTACCGGTCCGAGGGCAACTGCCGCGCCTGCATGGTGGAGATCGAGGGCGAGCGCGTGCTGGCGGCCTCCTGCATCCGCAAGCCCACCGCCGGCATGAAGGTGACGAGCGCCAGCGAGCGGGCGCAGTTCTCCCGCAAGATGGTGTTCGAGCTGCTGGCCGCCGATCAGCCGGCGCGCGCCACCGCGCACGATCCCGATTCCCGCTTTTGGCGCTGGGCCGATCATGTCGGCGTCGGCGGCAGCCGCTTCCCGGCGCGCCACCAGCCGGCGCCCGACCGCAGCCATCCGGCGATGGCGGTCAATCTCGACGCCTGCATCCAGTGCACGCTCTGCGTTCGCGCCTGCCGCGAAGTGCAGGTGAACGACGTCATCGGCATGGCCGGGCGCGGCCACGGCGAGAAGATCGTCTTCGACTTCGACGATCCCATGGGCAAGAGCACCTGCGTCGCCTGCGGCGAGTGCGTGCAGGCCTGCCCTACCGGCGCGCTGATGCCGGCAACGCTGGTGGACGAGCACAACGTCTTCAAGACCAAGCCCGACCGCGAGGTCGACAGCGTCTGCCCTTATTGCGGCGTCGGTTGTCAGCTCACCTACAAGATCAAGGACGACAAGCTGCTCTATGTCGACGGCCGCGACGGGCCCTCGAACCAGAACCGGCTCTGCGTCAAGGGCCGCTTCGGCTTCGACTACGTCTCGCACCCGCATCGCCTCACGGTGCCGCTGATCCGCAAGGACGGCGTGCCGAAGGGCCGTGACGTCGACATCGATCCCGCCAACCCCTGGACGCATTTCCGCCGCGCGACCTGGGACGAGGCGCTCGACCGCACCGCCCAGGGGCTGAAGCGCATCCGCGACCAGCATGGCGGCAACGCGCTCGCCGGCTTCGGCTCCGCCAAGGGATCGAACGAGGAGGCCTATCTCTTCCAGAAGCTGGTGCGCACCGGCTTCGGCACCAACAACGTCGATCACTGCACGAGGCTCTGCCATGCCTCCTCAGTGGCGGCGCTGATGGAGGGGATCGGCTCCGGCGCGGTGACCGCGCCCTTCATGGCGGCGAAGGATGCCGACGTCGTCATCGTCATCGGCGCCAACCCGACCGAGAATCACCCGGTCGCCGCCACCTTCTTCAAGAACGCGGTGAAGCGCGGCGTGACGCTCATCGTGATGGATCCGCGCGGCCAGACCTTGAAGCGGCACGCCACCCACATGCTGCAGTTCAAGCCCGGCCGCGACGTCTCGCTGCTGAGCGCGCTCCTCAACGTGATCGTCACCGAGCAGCTCTACGACCGGCAATACGTGCAGGCGCACACCGAGGATTTCGAGAAGCTGCGGGAGAACGTCAAGAACTACCCGCCGGAGAAGATGGCGGCGATCTGCGGCATCGACGCCGAGACGCTGCGCACCGTGGCGCGCAAATATGCCCGCGCCCGGTCGGCGATCATCTTCTGGGGCATGGGGATCTCCCAGCACGTGCACGGCACCGACAACTCGCGCTGCCTGATCGCGCTCGCCATGGCGACCGGCCAGATCGGCCGGCCGGGCACCGGGCTGCATCCACTACGCGGCCAGAACAACGTGCAGGGCGCCTCCGACGCCGGCCTCATCCCGATGGTCTATCCCGACTACCAGCCCGTCGAGGATCCGCAGGTGCGCGCCTTCTACGAGAAGCTCTGGGACGCGACCCTCGATCCCAAGCGGGGCCTCACCGTGGTCGAGGTGGTGAACGCGATCCACGAGGGCCAGATCCGCGGCATGTACATCATGGGCGAGAACCCCGCCATGTCGGATCCCGACGTGGAGCACGCCCGCGACGCGCTCGCCAAGCTGGAGCATCTTGTGGTGCAGGACATCTTCCTGACCGAGACCGCGCGCTACGCCGACGTGGTGCTGCCGGCCTCCGCCTGGCCGGAGAAGGTCGGCACCGTCTCCAACACCAACCGCCAGGTGCAGATGGGCCGGCGGGCGCTGCCGCTCCCCGGCGAGGCGCGGGAGGATCTCTTCCTCATCATCGAGATCGCCAATCGCCTCGGCCTCGGCTGGAAGTACACGCATCCGAAGGATGTCTTCGCCGAGATGAAGCTCGCCATGCCCTCCCTCGACAACATCACCTGGGAGCGGCTGGAGCGCGAGAGCTCGGTGACCTATCCCTGCGACGCGCCCGATCAGCCCGGCAACGACATCGTCTTCGGCGACGGCTTCCCCACCAAGAGCAAGCGCGGCAAGTTCGTGCCGGTTGGGCTGGTGCCGCCGGCGGAGGAGCCGGATGCCGAGTATCCGATGGTGCTCACCACCGGCCGCCAGCTCGAGCATTGGCACACCGGCGCGATGACGCGGCGCGCCAGCGTGCTGGACGAGATCGAGCCCGAGGCGGTGGCGAGCCTGTCGCCCGAGGATCTGCATCGCATGGGCATCCACGGCGGCGACCGCGTGCGCGTCGCCACCCGCCGCGGCGCCATCGAGCTGAAGGCGCGCGCCGACCACGCGATCCCGCCGGGACTGATCTTCATCCCCTTCTGCTATGTGGAGGCCGCCGCCAACGTCCTCACCAATCCGCAGCTCGATCCCTTCGGCAAGATCCCCGAGTTCAAGTTCTGCGCCGCCAAGGTCGAGCCGGTGGCGGTGACGGCCTGACGCATCCGCTCCGCACGAAGCGGATGGTCAGCGATCGAGCGCTGTCACCCCTTGCTGTGCGCCTTGATCCACTGGATTACCGGCGGCACCACCTGGTCCTCGATGCCGAGATAGCCATGCGGTGACATGGCGTCGCAGGGCTTGCTCTGGGATCGGCCGCCTTGCACCGAGATCAGTTCCTTCGCCGGCGCCTTGGCGAGCTGGGCGAAGCCGGGCGCGGCGCCCGTATAGGGACTCTCCTGGCAGCCGTCGTCGCGGTTGTGCACCACCAGCACCGGCACGGCGATGTCGCCGAGCGGCACGCCGCTGATCCCGCCCACCCAGACGCTGGAGGTGAGGACGATGCCGGCGACCTTGGACGGGCCGAGCCGCGCGCCGCCATTGGCGGCGGAGACGGTGCCGCGGCTGGTGCCGACCAGCCAGACCGGCGCCGGCGACTTGCTCTTCAGGAAGGCGATGACGGCGGCGATGTCGGTCGCGTGCTCCGCGCTGGCGCGGAAGGGAGCGCCCATGCCGGAGCCGTGGTCGGAGGGAGCGTCGGGCACCGCGACGGAGAGCCCCTGCTGCACGAACTCGCCGCGCACCCGCAGCAGGAAATTGTTCTTGACGCCGGAGAGAACGCCGCCACCGCCCGGCAGCAGGATGACGCTCGCAGGCGCTCCGCTTACGATCGTGTAGAGCACCGTTTCGCTGACGCCCGGCCGCGGCTCCAGTACCGTGCTCTCCTCCGCCCGGCCCGCGCCTGCCGAGCTCAGCAGGAGCGAGACGATCAGTCCCGCCGCCACTCGCAAGCGTGGAAATGCCATGCTGTTCCCCTCCTCGCCCCGGCGAATACCGGCGGCATCATAGCGGCGGCGCGAATCCGCCGCAGCGGCCTTGTACTTGCCCGGAAACCAGCCAGATCAATAAGAGGGCCAAGGGAGACCCGGGCATGGTCGAGCAGCGTGATCTGGAGGTCAGCGAGATTGGCATCGAGCCGATGGGGGGCCATCGGCTGGTGGGATATCTCAACTCGATCCTGGAGGTGGAGCGCGCCGGCACCCGCGTGCTGAGCGCGCTGATGGCGCGCGGCGCGCCCGGCGCCAACGCCTTGCTGGCGGAGGTGCAGCGGGATCAGGCCTGCAACTGCGCGGTGCTGACCCGCATGGTGCGGCGACTCGGCGGCGCGCCGTCGATGGCGGTGGGCTCGTTCCGCGACCGGGTACTGGCGCGGGAGACGCTGGAGGACCGGCTCGAGCTGCTCAACCAGGGCCACGCCTGGCTCGCGCGGCGGCTCGACCACATCGTGCCGCATGTGGCCGACGCCGGCATCCGCTCCGCGCTCGGCCAGATCCGCGACACCCATCGCGCCAACATCGCCGCCTGCGACGTGCTGCTCGACGGCCTCACCGATCTCCTGGACGAAGACTGAGGCGCAAAAAAACGGGCGGGACGTCGCCGTCCCGCCCGCGATGTCCGCGTCGTGGCGCGCCGGCGTCTATTCGGCGGCGCGCACGACACCGGGCGCTGCGACGTCGAGTTGCCTCGACCGCAACGGCTTCAGCACGAACAGCGCCATGCCCACCACGATGAAGTTCATGATCGCCGTGACCACGAACACCATGTGCCAGCTCCCGGTCGACGCCTTGATCACATTGGCGACGGGCACGAGGAAGGCGGAAGCGCCCTTCGCCGTGTAGAGGAAGCTCAGGTTGGCAGTGCCGTACTTCGGCCCGAAGGTGTCGGTGCAGGTCGAGGGGAAGAGACTGAAGATCTCGCCCCAGGTCAGGAAGATCAGGCCTGCAAAGACCACGAACGCCCACGGAGACGAACCCATCGCCCCCAGCAGCCAGTAGCTGATGCCGCCGAGGCCGAAGGCGATCGCCATGGTGTATTCGCGGCCGATATTGTCCGAGATCCAGCCGAACAGCGGTCGCGCCGCGCCGTTCGCCACGTTGTCGACGAGCAGAGCCACCGTCAGCGTCGTCGCTCCGGCGAAGATCGCGGTGTTGGCGACGCCGAAGTCCTTGGCGACGAGGGCGATCTGCGCGGTCGCCATCAATCCGCTGGCGGACACCAGGATGAACATCACGTAGAGCACCCAGAAAGTGCCGGATTGCAGCATCTCCGCGGGCGTGTAGCTGCGCGTGGTCTGCATGACCTTGACCGCCGAACCGCTCGGCACTTCGCCTTGCAATGGCGCGCGCAGCATCCAGGCGAGCACGAAGATGACGGCACCCTGGACGAGGCCGAACCAGAAGAACGCGGACTGATAACCGGCGGACTCGATCACCGCGCGGATCGGAACCACCGTAATCGCCGCGCCGGCGCCGAAGCCCGCCGCGGTCAGTCCGACCGCGAGGCCGCGGCGGTCCGGGAACCACTTCACCGCATTGCCGACGCAGGTGGCGTAGACCGCGCCCGCGCCAGTGCCGCTGACGACCGCGCCGAGATAGAGCATGGTCAGCGAGCTGGCTTCCGCATTGATGATCCAGCCGAGCGCCACCAGGACGCCGCCGAAAGCCACCAGCACCGGCGGCCCGCGCCGCGGTCCAAGGTAGTCGGCGAGCCACCCCTCGATCGGGGTGAGCCAGGTCTCCAGCGCGACGAAGATGCTGAAGGCGATCTGGATGTCGGCGACCGACCAGCCGGTCGCCTGCCTCATCGGATTGACGAACAGCGTCCAGCCATATTGCAGGTTCGCGATCAGCACCATGCAGATCACGCCGCCAATGAGCTGGAGCCAACGGTTGGTGGGAGCCTGAGCGGCTCCCGCGCGTGTGTCTGGAGACATTTCCTTCCTCTTTATCCTTGGTTCTCGAGAGAACGAGGGCGGTTCTTATACGGCCGCCTAAGGGGTCGGCGATGCCGGGGCGTCCGATCGTCAGGCGATCGGTAGGCCCCCGGCGCCAACCTTTATCGAAAAAGCATAGGATATTGAGGCGGTGCTGTGAACCCGTTCCAGCGGTTAATCATCAGGCCCCCGGCCTTTCGGTGGCATTTTTGGGTCAGTCCCTCACCCTGGGCCGGGCAGGTAGCCGATAAAATACTTTACTTTCAATGAGATAATCCGAGATCCGCGGCCTCGCCGCAGGGCTCGAAAACCGCCCTATTGTTTCCCTTTTCCACCCGTTTTCTGAGCTGCGCCGACCCGATCGGGGCGGCTTTCAGAGGGAGAAAAATCGGACATGCGCATGCTGAGCTGGGCGCCGACGGCGCTCGCGGCCCTGGTCATCACCGGATCTCCGGCGCACGCCGCCGACCAGCCGGCGCTGCCCGGCCCGGAGATTACCGTGGTGCATCTGACCGCCCGTGCGGAGCGGCTGCTGCCGCGCGACCGGCTGCAGGCGAGCCTCGCGGTCGAGGCGAGCGGCGCCACGCCGCAACAGGTGCAGGCGGAGATCAACAAGCGGATGGAGGCGGCGCTGGCGCGCGCGAAGCAGGTGGCGGCGGTGAAGCCGCAGACCGGCGGCTACACCGTCTACCAGCAGCGCGAGGCCAACAAGCCCGTCACCTGGCACGGCAGCCAGACCCTGATGCTCTGGAGCGACGCGCCGGCGGCGCTGCTGGATCTCGTCGGCGCCCTGCAGCAGCAGGGCCTCGCCACCAGCGGTCTCGCCTATGACCTCTCGCCGGATTCGCTCCACAAGGCCGAGGACGCGCTCACCGCCGAGGCGCTCGGCCAGCTGCGCCAGCGCGCCGACCGTGTCGCCGGCGATCTCACCATGAGTGTGCAGCAGCTCCGCGACGTCGTGGTCGGCAACGCGCAGACCGAAGGGCGCCCGCCGATCGCCATGCGCATGATGGCGGGCGCTGCCGCGGCACCGGCACCACCGCCTTCCGCCGAGCCCGGCGACGCCACCGTCTCGGTGACGGTGGAGGCGACGGTGTGGCTGGCGAAGAAATCCTGACGCGGGTTACTTCAGGCGGTCGCTGATCTTGTCGAGGCCAGCCTGGGCACACGCCTCGTCCTTGTCGCCGCCGGGGGCGCCGGCGACGCCGATGGCGCCCACCACCTCCTGGCCGGCCTTGATCGGCACGCCGCCCTGGACCAGCAGCACGCCCGGCACATAGGCGAGGCCGGCCGAGGCCGGGTTGCTCTGCAGCCGCGCGGCGATGGCGCCGCTCTCGGTCTTGAAGCTCGCCGCCGTGTAGGCCTTGCCCATGGCGCTGTCCAGGGTGTGCACGCCGGCATTGTCGCCGCGCAGCACCGCCTGGCGCGTGCCGCTCGCGTCCACCACCACCGCGCTGACGAAATATCCCTGGCTCGCGCACTGCGCCACCGCCGCGCCCACCGCCTCCAGCGCCAGCGGCGCCGTCACCCGGTGCGTCGTCAGCAGGCCTTGCGCCGAGGCCGGCGCGGCGAGGCCGATCGCGACCGCCGCGGCGGCGACCAGCCGGCGCGCAGGAAAACGCTTCATCATGGCAGCCTCCCGGCTCTCGGCGCCACGGCGGCGCCGTTCCGGCCACCCTACGCGCAGCCGCGCCGCGCCGACGAGGGGCTCGCAGCGATGTGATGGAGGGTCAGCTCAGAACCTTGCCGAGCCGGTCGAGCGCCTCGGTGAGGCGCTGGGTGGAGGCGGCGAAGCAGAAGCGCAGATATCCCTCGCCGGCGTCGCCGAAGGCGATGCCGGGCGCCACGCCCACCTTCACCGTCGAGACGATCTGGCGCGCCATGGCGAAGCTGTCGGTCATGCCGTCGACGCGGCAGAACGCATAGAACGCGCCCGCCGGCGGCGTCACGTGCACGCGGGCGAAGCGGCTCAGCCCCTGCACCAGGATGTCGCGGCCGATGCGGCAGCGCTCGACGATCTCCTGCACCAGGGGCTCGCCCTGCTCGACGGCGACGACGGCGGCATGCTGGATGAAGGTCGGGGAGCCGCTGGTGTTGAACTCGATGAGCTTGTCCAGGGCCGGGAGCAGCTCGCGCGGCGCCACCAGCCAGCCGAGGCGCCAGCCGGTCATCGCCCAGCTCTTGGAGAAGCTGTTCAGCACCACGACGCGGTCCTCGCGCTCGGCGATGTCGAGGAGCGAGGGCGCCGCGCGGCGGTCATAGACGATGCGGCTGTAGACCTCGTCGGCGAGCAGCCAGATGCCGCGCTTCCTCGCGAAGCGGAGCAGCTCGGCGGCGTCCTCGGCGCGCATCATCCAGCCGGTGGGATTGCCCGGCGAGTTGACGAAGATCGCCCGCGTGCGCTCGTCGCAGGCGTCGAAGACGCGCTCGAGGTCGAGCGTCCAGCCGCCCTCCGGCGTCGGCGTCAGCGCCACCGGGCGCGGCGTGCCGCCCATGATGCTGACGGCGGCGTTGATGTTCGGCCACACCGGCGAGACGATCACGGCGTTGTCGCCGGGATCCATGATCGCCTGCATGGTCAGCATGATCGCGCTCATGCCGGAGGAGGTGACGACGACGTTCTCCTGGTCGACCGGCCGCGCGTGCAGGCCGGTGAGATACTTGGCCAGCGCCTGGCGCAGCTGCGGAATGCCGCGCTTGAAGGTGTAGAAGGTCTCGCCGCGGCGCATCGCATCGGCGGCGGCCTCGCAGATGAAGGCGGGCGTCGGGAGATCGCCCTCGCCGAACCAGAGCGGCACGATGTCGGGATCGCCGAACACCGGTCCCGCCACGGCGCCGATCTTCGATTCCGGCAGCTCCAGGATGCGCGGCCGGACGCCGCCGGGACGGGGAAGAGCATCGGAACGGGTGTCGGGCACCAGAACCTCCAGCAGACGGTGAGCGGTGGCTGCGGCTCGCACTCTCGCAAAGGGATTCCACCCCTGCAACCGCCTAATTTCCAGGCAGATTCCTAAGATTTGGTGGCGCGCTCGGCGTATGTCACCGGGAGCGCGGTGGTGTATTTGATTTGCTCCATGGCGAAGCTGGAGCTGACGTCGAAGAGGTCGGCGACCTTGATGAGCCGCTTATAGACGCCGTCATAGGCGGCAATGTCGGGCACCACCACCTTCAGCTGGTAAT
>DATKPX010000567.1:0-2688 GCA_035523855.1 Allostellaceae bacterium | reverse complement strand
GATTTCCTCGGTCAGCGCCTCGAGCCGCGCTTGCGCCTCGTCTGGCTCTGCCATCGCGTCAGTGCGGACGCACGAGGAGCTCGCGCACGAAGGCCGGCACGATCTCGCTCGCCGGCCCGTAGCGCCGCTCGGCGAATTGCGTGGCGCCGTCCGAGGGCTCGAGATTGAGCTCCACCGTCCGGGCGCCGGCCACCTGCCGCGCCTCGGCGACGAAGCCCGCGGCGGGGTAGACGGCGCCCGAGGTGCCGATGGAGACGAAGAGGCCGCAGGTGGCGAGCGCGGTGTAGATCCGCTCCATCTCCAGCGGCATCTCGCCGAACCACACCACATGCGGCCGGAGGAAGCCCTCCTTGCCGCATTTGCCGCAGGGCACGAACACGTCGAGGTCGCCGCTCTCGGCGGTGATGGTGCCGCAATTGCCGCAGCGCGTCTTCAGGAGCTCGCCGTGCATGTGGATGAGCTTGCGGCTGCCGGCGCGCTCGTGCAGGTCGTCGATGTTCTGTGTCACCAGCAGCAGCTCGCCCGGCCAGCGCTGCTCCAGCTCGGCAAGTGCGCGGTGCGCCGCGTTCGGCCGCACATTCGGACTGCGCAGCCCCTGCCGGCGCGCGTTGTAGAAGGCGTGGACGCGGGCGGGATGATCGGCGAAAGCCTCCGGCGTCGCCACGTCCTCGAGCCTGACCTTGGCCCAGATGCCGTCGGCGTCGCGGAAGGTGTCGAGGCCGGATTCCTTCGAGATGCCGGCGCCGGTGAGGATGACGATCGAGGGCGCGGCCATCAGAGCCCCACGCGATCGAGCCAGTCGGAGAGCAGGCGCGGCCCGCGCTCCTCCAGCTTCGGCGCCCTGCGGCGGGTCTCGCGGCGGAGCGCCGCCGGATCGACGCCGCGGGTGCCGGCGATCTCCACCGCATGGCCGATGAGCCAGTGCTCGAAGCCGCTGGCGGTGATCTCCGCATGGAACTGCAGCGCCAGCGCGCGCTCGCCCCAGGCGAAGGCCTGGTTGGCGTAGTGCCTGTTCGAGGCCAGTACCATCGCGCCATCAGGTAGATCGAATGTGTCGCCGTGCCAGTGCAGCACGCTGGCGCCGGCGAGCGCCGCCAGCGCCGAGGCACGCCCCACCTTGCTGAGGGTGAGCGGTCCCCAGGCGAGCTCCTTGCGCTTTCCCTTGAAGACGCGGGCGCCCAGCGCGCGCGCCATCAGCTGGGCGCCGAGGCAGATGCCGAGCACCGGCCGGCCCGCCTTCAGCCGATGGGCGATGAGCCGGATCTCGTGCTTCAGGAACGGATACTCGGCGGTCTCGTAGACGCCGATCGGACCGCCCAGCACGATCACGAGATCGGCGTCCATGAGATCGCGCGCCTCGAGGTCGTCGAGGCCGGCCTCGCGATAGCCGATGATGAAGCCGCGCTGGCGCAGCACCGGCGCGAAGCTGCCGAGATCCTCGAACGCGACGTGCCTGACGGCCAGCGCGGTGGCGGTCTTCATGCGCCTTCTTAGCGAAGGCGCCCCCTCCTGAGAAGGGTGGGAGTTTTAGAGCACCCCCAGCATTTCGCCGACCAGGGGGTGGCGGACGATGTCCCGCTCGCTGAGGCGGACCACCGCGATGTCCGGCAGCGCCTCCAGCCGGCGTGCGATGTCCGCAAGCCCGGAGAGGCCCTCCAGCAGGTCGGTCTGGTCGGGATCGCCGGTCACCACCATGGTGGAATGCCAGCCGAGGCGGGTCAGCACCATCTTGATCTGGGCATAGGTGCAGTTCTGCGCCTCGTCCACCACCACGAAGGCGTTGTTGAGGGTGCGGCCGCGCATGTAGGCGATGGGCGCGATCTCGATCGCCCCCTCGCTCATCAGCTGGCGCACCCGCTTGCCGCCCAGCCGCTCGTTGAGGGCGTCATAGAGCGGCCGCAGATAGGGGGCGAGCTTGTCGATGAGATCGCCGGGCAGGAAGCCCAGATTCTCGCCCGCTTCCACCGCCGGCCGGGTCAGCACGATGCGGCCGACGCGGCCGGCCTCCAGCGCGGCCACCGCTGCGGTGACCGCGAGATAGGTCTTGCCGGTGCCCGCGGGCCCCAGCGCCACCGTCAGGTGGTGGCTGTCGATCGCGGTGACGAGCGCGCGCTGGTTGTCGCTTTGCGGCCGGACCGTCCGCACATAGCTCTGCTCGCGCGCCTGCTCGCGCTCCCCGGCCAGCGGGTGCCATTTCGAGCCGAACAGCGGCTCGACGGTGGCCTCGGGCATACGGGCATGAGCGATGTCACGCGAACGCTTGGCCATGTGCGGGGGTCCTCCTCGGATATGGACTCGGGGGATGGGGAAGGGCGAGATGCCAACAAAAAACGCCTGCCGGCGGGCCGGCAGGCGTCAGCAGGGAAAAGGCTCGCTACGGTGCGCAAACCGGGGTGGATCTCCTGTAGATCCAGCAAGAGAAGCGAGGATCGGGCGCGACTCGTCACTGCGGAAACGATAGCGCGCCAAGTTCCCGCTGTCACCAGATTTTGCGTTTTATTACCGATTGCTTACCAAATCTTGTTAAGTTCGGGTCACAGCTTCCGAGCGGAACGGCCGCGACAGCAAGCCTTCCATCGCCGTGTCGATGTCGGCGCCCCGGTGCAGCACCGCCTCCACCGCGAAGGTGATCGGCATCTCGATGCCGAGCCGCCGGGCGAGGTCGGCGGCGGCGCGCGAGGAGGCGAC
>DATKPX010000566.1:0-3575 GCA_035523855.1 Allostellaceae bacterium | reverse complement strand
TTCACCCTCGGCCGCCCCTCGCGCTTCGTCAGCGGCGACCATTGGCAGCAGCTCTATTTCGAGAACTGCCGCATCGGGCCGGAGAATCTGCTGCTCGGCCCCGGCGGCTTCAAGAAGCAGATCCAGGGCTTCAACGTCGAGCGCATCGGCAACGCGGCGCGGGCGCTGGCGGTCGGCCGCCTCGCCTTCAACATCGCCCGCGATCACGCCAAGGAGCGCATCCAGTTCGGCCGCGCGCTTTGCGAGTTCCAGGGCATCCAGTGGAAATTCGCCGAGATGGCGCTGGAGCTGGAGGCGGCGCAGCTGCTGCTCTACCGCGCCGCCGCCAACGCGGACCGCGGCCTGCCCTCCGCCTACGAGACCTCGCTCGCCAAGGCCTATTGCAACCAGGCCGGCTTCCGCGCCGCCAACGAGGCGGTGCAGGTGCTGGGCGGGCTCGGCTTCACCGAGGAGAGCATCGTCGAATACTGCCTGCGCCGCACGCGCGGCTGGATGATCGCCGGCGGCTCCCTCGAGATCATGAAGAACCGCATCGCCGAGTTCGTCTTCGACCGCTCCTTCCCGCAGAAGCCGCGCCGTGCCGCCGCCGACTGACGGGCGCCGTCTCGCCGAGGCGCTCTTCGCGCCGAGGTCGGTGGCGCTCATCGGCCTCTCCGACGATGCGAGCAAGACCGCCGGCCGGCCGCTGCGCTTCCTGCGCAAGCACGGCTTCGGCGGCGCGATCTATCCGGTCAATCCGCGCCGCGAGACCGTGCAGGGCGAGCGCGCCTACGGGACCCTCGCCGACATCCCCGGCACGATCGATCACGCCTATATCCTCGTCAGCACGCCGGCGGTGGAAGACGCGGTGGCATCCTGCGCCGCGCGCGGCGTCGCGGTCGCGACCATCCTTGCCGCGGGATTTGCCGAGGCGGGCGCCGAGGGTCGTCAGCGCCAGCAGCGGCTGGTGGAGATCGCCGGCGCAGCGGGGATGCGCCTCGTCGGCCCCAACAGCCTCGGCGTCGTCAACACCCATCGCGGGCTCACCCTCACCGCCAACGCCTCCTTCCTGACCGACGCACTGCCGAAAGGCCGGCTCACGGTGATCTCCCAGAGCGGCAGCCTGCTCGGCACTTTCCTATCGCGCGGCGGCGCACGCGGCATCGGCTTCGCCAAGATGATCTCGGTCGGCAACGAGGCCGATCTCTCGGTGGGCGAGATCGGCGCCGCGCTCGCGGATGATGCCGAGACCGACGCCTTCCTGCTGTTCCTCGAGACCATCCGCCGGCCGGAGGAGATCGCGCGCTTCGCGGCGCTGGCGCGGCGTGCCGGCAAGCCGATCCTCGCCTACAAGCTCGGCCGCTCCGCGGCCGGCCAGGAGCTGGCGGTCTCGCACACCGGCGCGATGCTGGGCTCGGACATCGCCGCCGAGGCGTTCCTGCGCCGGCACGGCATCGAGCGCGTCGATCACCTGGAGACGCTGCTGGAGGCGGCGCCGCTGATGATCGGCCGCGCGCCAGCGGCGGCGAAGGCCCCGCGCGGCGTCGGCGTGGTCGCCACCACCGGCGGCGGCGCCGCGATGGTGGTGGACCGCCTGGGCATGCTGGGCGTCGAGGTAGCGGTACCGAGTGCCTCGACCGCGGAGCGCCTAAAATCCGCCGGCATCGCCGCCGAGCCCGGCCGGATCCTCGACCTCACCCTCGCCGGCACGCGCTACGAGGTGATGCGCGCCGCCCTCGACGCGCTGCTGGCGGCGCCGGAATTGGCCCTGGTGGTCGCCGTCGTCGGCTCCTCGGCGCAGTTCAATCCGGAGCTGGCGGTGAAGCCGATCATCGACTGCGCCGGCCACGCGAAGCCGATCGCGGTGTTCCTGACGCCGCAGGCGGACGGGACGCTGCGCCTGCTGGCGGAGCACGGCGTCGCCGCCTTCCGCACGCCGGAAGCCTGCGCCGACGGCATCGCCGCCTATCTCCGGCGGCAGGCGCCGGCGCCAGAGCCCGATGTCGACACGCCGGCGGTTGCGCGTGCCCGCGCGATCCTGCAGCAGGCGCCCGGCGAGGTGCTGGACGAGCGCCGCTCCGCCGACTTCTTCGCGGCACTCGGCATTCCGCCGGTCGCCAGCATCACCCTCGATCTCGACGGCACGCTCCGCCCGCTGCCGTTTCCGTTTCCGGTGGCGGCGAAAGTGCTCTCCGCCGACATCCCGCACAAGACCGAGGCGGGCGGCGTCGCGCTCGGCATTGCCTCGCCGCAGGAGCTCGGCGAGCGCGCGCGCGCCATCGTCGCCACCGTCCGCGAGCGGCGCCCCGCGGCGCAGCTCGAGGGCATCCTGGTGCAGCCGATGACCGCCGGGATCGCCGAGCTGCTGCTCGGCTACCGGCGCGATCCGCAAGTGGGGCCGGTGGTGACCGTCGGCATGGGCGGCACGCTTGCCGAGATCTATCGCGACCTCGCCGTGCGCCTCGCCCCAGTGTCGGCGGCGGAAGCTGCCGAGATGATCGGGGAGTTGCGCGGCGCGGCGGTGCTCAGGGGATTCCGCGGCGCGCCCGCCGGCGACGTCGCCGCGCTGGCGGAGGCGGTCGCGCGCATCTCGATGCTGGCGCTGCTTCCCGAGATCGTCGAGGCGGAGGTCAATCCGCTGGTCGTCAACTCAGCGGGCGTGCTCGCGCTCGACGGGCTGGTCCGGCTGTCGGCGCGCTGATCCCTCAGGCGAGGCCGAGCTGCCGGCAGAGCAGCACCATGCCCTCATACATCACCTGCGCCGCCAGCGAGGCAGTGGTGCCCTGGACGTCGTGCGGCGGGCTCACGGTGTTGACGTCGACGGCGACGAGGTCGAGACCGGCGAGCCCGCGCAGCAGCTCGAGCCCCTCGCGGGCGAGCAGCCCGCCCCAGCTCGGCGTCGCCACGCCCGGCGCCACCGAGGGATCGAAGGCGTCCATGTCCCAGCAGAGATAGACCGGCCGGCCGGCGAGCTTCTGCTGCAGCTCCGCCAGCACGTCGTCGATGCCGCGCTTCATCAGCTCGCGCATGGTGATGACGTTGTAGCCGAGCCCCCGCGTGAAGTCGTAGACGCCGGCGGCGTAGGTCGTGCCGCGCACGCCGATATGATAGGAGAGCGACGCCGAGACGAGCTGCTCCTGCGCCGCGTGGGTGAACTGGGTCGAGGTGTTGTACTTGTCGTCGGGCGCGTAGGGATAGCTGTCGGTGTGGGCGTCGACGTGGACGGCGGCGATGCCGCGATGGCGCCGCGCCGCCGCGCGCAGCAGCGGCAGCGAGACGCTGCCGTCGCCGCCCATGGTGACGGGCACCGCGCCCGCCTCGTGGATGCGGCGCGCCGCCGCCTCGATGCGCTCGAAGGCGTCGACGACGCGGCTCGGCACCACCTTCACGTCGCCGCAGTCGACGACGCCGAGGCGCTGCAGCGGATTGAAATCGGCGAGCTCGGAATTGTAGGGGCGGAGCTGCAGCGACTGCTCGCGGATCGCATGCGGGCCCAGCCGCGAGCCGATGCGGAGCGGATTGACGCCGCAGTCGAAGGGCACGCCGAGCACTGCCGCCTTCGCCCGCGAGAGATCGAGCGTCTGCGGCGCGCCCAT
>DATKPX010000565.1:0-2619 GCA_035523855.1 Allostellaceae bacterium | reverse complement strand
TGAAGCCGTAGGCGTAGAGGAAATCCTCCGCCAGCCGGAGCTGTGCGAAGTCCCGGTCGAGATCGCCGGCACGATAGCCCTCGACACGCTGGCGCAGGATCAGGTCCTGGGCGCGCGCCGGCGCGCGGATCGGGTCCGCCTGCACGAAGCCCAGCGTCGCGATCGCATCGCCGAGCGCGGCCGGCGGGATCAGCGTCGCTTGCACGGCCTGGGCGCGGATCTGCCGGAGGGTCGGAGCCTTGCTCATGACATCGCAGTCCACAGCATCGCGAGGCCGGAGACCAGCATCAGCCCGTCCAGCATCAGCCGGAAGCGCTCGGGATCGAGGCGGAGCACGAAGCGCTTGGCGAGGAAGGCGCCCGCCATCAGCGAGGAGCCGGCGATCAGCCCCTTGCCGATGGTGGCGAGGGGCAGGGCGCCGAAGCGCTGGAACGCGATCGCCTTGCTGGCGTAGATCGCCAGCGATCCCGCTGCCTCGGTCGAGAGGAAAGCGCCCTTGACCAGGCCGTAGGTCATGAAGATCGGCACCGTGATCGGTCCGGTGGTGACGACGATGCCGGTGACGAAGCCGACGGCGGCGCCGATGGCGGCGAGCTGCCAGAGGCCGAGCTTGACGTTCCGCCGCACCAGCCAGCGCCGGGCCGGGATCATGAACAGGAGAAAAGCGCCGATCGCCACGTCGACGATGCGCGGCGGCAGGATCAGCAGCGTCTTGGCGCCGAGCGCCGCGGCGGGCGCGCCGGTCGCCGCGTAGGCGGCGCAGGCGCGCCAGTCCACCTCGCGCCACCAGGCCAGGATGCGCGAGAGGTTCGCCATGATGGCGGCCACCGCCATGATCGGCACCGCCTCCTGCGGCCCGAATTCGTAGACCAGCACCGGCACCAGCATGATCGAGGAGCCGGTGCCGATGATGCCGCTGATGGTGCCGGCGACGAGGCCCACCGCCAGGACGAACAGGAACTCCAAAGCGCCGCTTCCCCCGCTTCAGTGGCCGGGGAGCATAGGGGATCGGCGCGAACGGAGGTAGGTGGTGCTCAGGCCTTCGCGCATCGCGGCAGCCGCACGCGGAAGCGGGCGCCGCCGCCGGGGCGGTCCTCCACCACGATGCTGCCGCCATGGCCCTCGGCGACGCGATGGGCGATGGCGAGGCCGAGACCGGCGCCGCCGCGGGCGCGGCTGCGCGACGGCTCCAGCCGGCGGAAGGGCTCGAAGATGGTCGCGCGCTCGGCCGCGGGGATGCCGGGGCCGCGATCCTCGACCAGGATCTCGCCTTCCTTCGCCGTCGCGTGGAGGGAGACCTCCGCCTCGCTGCCGTACTTGACGGCGTTGTCGACGAGGTTGCCGATCATGCGGGCGAGCGCCGCGGCGCTGCCGCGCACCAGCACCGGCGCCGCAGGCAGCGCCGCCTTCACCGGCATGCCCGCCGCGGAGCGCTCCTCGCACTCGCGCTCGACCACGCTCACGAGATCGACTTCCTCGGTCTCGGTACCGACGAAGCTCGCCTGGGCGTAGCTGAGTGCGTCCTCCAGCAGGGCGTTCATGCCCTCGACATCGCGCACCGCGCGCTCGCGCATGGCGCCCTCGGGCAGTGTCTCCACCCTCAGCCGCAGGCGCGTCAGATAGGTCCTGAGATCATGGGCGATGGCACCGATGATGAAGGCGCGGCCTTTCACCAGCGCCGCGATCCGCGACTGCATCTGGTTGACGGAGCGGATCAGTGCCCGCACCTCGCGGGCGCCGCGCTCCGGCGTCGGCTTCGGCTCGAGATCGGCGCCGAACCGCTCCACCGACCGCGCCAGCCGCGACAGCGGCAGGGTCTCGCGGATCACCGCCAGCAATGCGATGGCGGCCACCACGAAGCCGATGATGCCGGCCCAGAATCCGGTCGGCAGCCCGAACAGGCGCGAGATCAGCTGATTGGAGCTTTCCACGATGAGGTAATCGCCGGTCGCGAGGCCGACCACGATCTCGACGCGGCTGTCGAGATAGCCCCGAAGCCGCGGAAACCAGATGCCGACGGTCTCGGGGCCGCCGACCAGCCGCGCCGAGACCGGCCGGTTGGCGGGGGCGCCGAGATATCGCCGGAGGGCGCCTTCGATCCGCTCGAGCTCGCGGCCGGTGTCGAGGCCGGCCGGTGGCTCGCGGCGCACCTCCGCATGGAGGCCGAGGCCGTTCACCGCGCGCAGCAGCAGCGCCCGCTGGTCCGGCGGCGCCTGATCGAGCAGCGTCGCCATCGCGGCGATCTGGTCCGGCAGCGGCAGCCGGGCGCCGACCTGGGTGGCCCGGCTCCGCTCGGCATAGAAGACGGCGGCGATGACGAGCTGCAGGACGACCAGCGCCGCGAGGACGATCAGCGCGACGCGCCAGACCAGGCCCAGGCTGCGCATGGGAAGTCAGGCCTCGCGCACGTCGGCGGCGAAGAGATAGCCGCCATTGCGCACGGTGGTGAGCACCTCGGCGGCGCCGGCATCCGCGGCCTCGAGCTTGCGCCGGAGCCGGCTCACGGCAACGTCGATGGTGCGGTCCCAGGGCTCGGCGCTCCGACCGCGCGTCCAGTCGATGAGCTGGTCGCGGGAGAGCACGCGTCGCGGCCGCTCGATGAAACAGGCGAGGAGATCG
>DATKPX010000564.1:0-2262 GCA_035523855.1 Allostellaceae bacterium | reverse complement strand
TGCGCCGGCCGTGCTTCATTGAAGCGAGGCCGACGAGGCCGCGAACGGGCGCCACGACCCGCAGGGAGGAAGACGACCAGATGGCGGCATCCGCGACAGTGGTAACGGCCGGGCCGCATCCGCCCGCGAAGGCCGGAGCGGAGCCGCCGGAACTCGCCCTCGAGGAGGTGAGCAAGTCCTTCGGCGGCTTCGTCGCCGTCAACAACGTGACCGCGAGTTTCCCCAGGGGCGCCGTCTACGGGATCATCGGGCCCAACGGCGCCGGCAAGACCACCCTGTTCCATCTGCTGAGCGGCTTCCTGAAACCCACCGCCGGCCGGCTCCGCCATCGCGGCGAGGACATCACCAGGCTCGCCCCGGAAGCGATCGCCGCCCGCGGCGTGGTGCGCAGCTTTCAGATCACCAGCATCTTCGCCAACTTGACGGTGGCGGAGAATCTGGTGCTGCCGATTCAGCGCCGCGAAGGTGGCGGCACCGCATTTCTCCGCCGCAGCCGCTGGCGCCAGCACCACACCGACGAGATCGACGAGATCTTGCGCCAGGTGCACATCCCCGGCGACCTGCGCGACCGGGCCGCGAGCTCCCTCCCCTACGGCCTCAAGCGCTCTCTCGAGCTCGGCATCAGCCTCGCCGCGCGCCCGAGCCTGCTGCTGCTCGACGAGCCGACCGCCGGCATGACGGTGCAGGACATCCGTCGCGTCACTGACTTGATCGGCCGCATCGCCGCGGGCCGCACGGTGATCGTCGTCGAGCACAATCTCGGCGTCATCGCCGATCTCGCCCAGGAGATCCTGGTGCTGCAGCAGGGCGCACTGCTGACGCGCGGGAAGTACGACGAAGTGCGCCGGGACCCTCGCGTCATCGACGCCTATCTCGGCACCAAGGGGCGCCACGTCCATGCTTGAGATCCGCGATCTCAACGCCTCCTATGGTGACACGCAAGTGCTCCGCGGCGTCAGCCTGGAGGTGCCCAAGGGCCAGATCGTCACCCTCATCGGCCGCAACGGCGCCGGCAAGTCGACCACGATGAAGTCGATCATCGGCGATATTCCCCAGCGCAGCGGCTCGATCAAGTTCAGAGGCGAGGAGATCATCGCGCAAGGGCCGGAGCGCATCTGCAAGCTCGGCATCGGCTATGTGCCGGAGGACCGCGGCATGTTCGCCACCCTCTCGGTAATCGAGAACCTGACCATCGCGCCGCCGCAGAATGACACCGCCTGGCCGCTGCCGCGCATTTTCGCGCTTTTCCCGGCGCTGCAGAGCCGCCAGCACCAGAAGGCCTCCGCCCTCTCTGGTGGCGAGCAGCAGATGCTGTCGATCGCGCGGCCGCTCTATATGGGCTCCTCCTTCCTGCTGCTGGACGAGCCGACGGAAGGCTTGGCGCCGGTCATCATCGACGCCATCGGCCGCGCCGTCGCGGAGCTGAAGAAGGAGGGGCTGACGGTGCTGCTGGTGGAGCAGAACCTGCCCTTCGCCACCTCGGTCGCCGACCGGCACAATCTCCTCGAGAACGGCAGCATCGTCCGATCGATGACCAACGACGAGGTCATCCGCGAGGAAAGCCAGCTGCTCGCCCATCTCGGCGTCTAGCCCGATCCCGCAGGGAAACCGCTCGATGAAAAAACTGCTGAACGACCCCGAACGCTACGTAGACGAGATGCTGGACGGCCTCTGCGCCGCGCATCCCGAGTATTACCGTCGTCTCGGCGAGAGCGGTCGCGTGATCGCGCGGGCGGGTGGCGCGGCGAAGGGCAAGGTCGGCATCGTCTCCGGCGGCGGCTCCGGCCATCTGCCGCTTTTCACCGGCTATGTGGGTCCGGGCTTCATCGATGCCTGCGCCATCGGCAACGTCTTCGCCGGGCCCTCGGTGGACGATTGCGTCGAGGCGATGCGGGCCGCCGATGGCGGCGCCGGCGTGCTGCGCCTCTACGGCAATTACGGCGGCGACCGCATGAACTTCGACATGGCGGGCGAGCTGCTGGAGGCCGAGGGCATCGAGACGACGACCGTGCTGGGCGCCGACGACGTCGCAAGCGCCGGCCCGGCGGAGAAGGAGAAGCGGCGCGGCGTTGCCGGCCTGATCTACGTCTACAAGCTCGCCGGCGCCAAGGCGGAGCAGAAGGGCGCGACGCTCCGCGAGGTGACAGCGCTCGCCGGCAAGGCAGCGGCTGCGGTCGCCACCACCGGCGTCGCCCTTGGCCCCTGCACGGTGCCGGAGGCCGGCAAGCCGACCTTCACCATCGGCGAGGACGAGATCGAGAT
>DATKPX010000563.1:0-3072 GCA_035523855.1 Allostellaceae bacterium | reverse complement strand
ACGCTCATCTCGGCGAAACAGCTTTTCAGCATCCCGGCGCCGTAACGCGCGACGAGCGCGTCGAGACCGCGCTTGCCGACCGCGAACACGTTCGACATGGCCGAAAGATCGCCCGCGATCTGATCGGGCAGGCGCACATTTGCGGTGAACATCTGGACCACAGGCTCGTTGAGCCGGCCGCCGTCGCGTAGCTTGAGCGGCGGGATCACCAGCCCTTCCTGGTGAATCTCGGTCGCTTCGGGCGCCCAGCCGCCGGGCGTTCCGCCGCCGATATCCATCCAGTGGCCGGTATTGGCGAAGATCGCGAAGAGCTCCTCGCCGACGAAATAGGGTGCGGCCAGCACCACGTCCTGCAGGTGCGTGCCGCTCAGATAGGGATCGTTCAGGATCCAGATGTCGCCGGGCTTGAAGCCGCCGTCCTCGGCGGCGAACTGCACCACCTTCTGCACGGTGAACTGCATGTTGGCGAGGAAGACCGGCAACCCGTAGCGGCCCTGCGCCACCGTCTCGCCGTTGTCCGGATGGAAGATGCCGTGCGCGCAGTCGTTGGTCTCGGAGATGATCGGCGAGATCGCGGCGTGGATCAGGTGCAGATCCATCTCGTCGGCGATCTGCTCCAGGGCGCCGCGCACGACGGCGAGGGTGACGGGATCCATGCTCGCTATTCCTCCCCGGCCCCATCGGCGTCGACGCCTTCCGGTGCCTTGCGCTGGGCCTGCTCGCAATAGGCGCTCACGTGCCGCTCCATCCGCCGCCGCGCCGCGTCGGCATCCCGGTCGGCGATCGCCTCCAGGATGCGGCGATGCGCCTTGGTCACGATCGTGCGCACCTCGTCGGAATTGAAATCCCGGAGATCGGTGCCGGCATGCATGGCGTGCGAGATCGCGGTCATGAAGGCGATCAGCAGCTCGTTGTGGGTGGCGGCGACCACCGACAGATGCCAGCGCACATTGGCGATGAGGAAGCTCGGCACGTTGCCGTAGGCGTCCTCGAGCTGGCGGTGCGCGTCGCGGAGGCCGCGGATGTCAGCGTCGGTGCGATGGAGCGCGGCGAGCCGCGCCGAGGCCGGCTCGATCGCCTCGCGGGTCTCCAGCAGCGAGCGGAAGCGCAGCTTCTGGCCGCGGATGAAGAGATCGATCGAGCTCTCGATCGACGCGCGGTCGGGGCGCCGGATCAGCGAGCCGCCGTTGCGGCCCGGCCGCTTGGAGATCAGACCCTGGTTCTCGAGAACGCGCAGCGCCTCGCGGACGGAGCTGCGGCCGAGGCCGGTCTGCTCCACCAGAGCGCGCTCGGCGGGAAGCTGATCGCCCTCGCGCAGGCGCCCGGAGAGGATCTGCTCGCGCAGCCGCTCGGCCAGCACGTCCGCCGCCTTGGGGACATGCACGCGGCCGATGGCGTTATCGAAGACGAGGTCGCTCAGGCCGTCCTCCCGGAGTTCCGCCGCGTTCAACACGGCTTTGCCCGACTCTCCGTCCGCGGATTCTGTCTGTCAATACATATTGTCAGACCATTTATTGCGTTCTCTCCGCCCGGAGGCTGACCGGGCCGGAGACTGCTCTACTGCCGCGCGCCGAGGCGGGCGCGGTCGGGGCGGTCGGCCAGGTAGTCGGCGAGCACGGTGAGGGCGCCGGCATAGACCAGCGCCATGACGAAGGCGGCGGAGAAGGGCAGCGACGGGTTCTTGCCGAGAAACACCGTCAGATAAAGGAAGAGCGTCGGGATCGGTATGATGGCGCGGGCGACGATCGACCAGCCGACCGGCAGCGAGCCGCAGGCGAAGGCGGTGCCGAGCAGCACGGCCTCCAGCCACTCCGGCAGCAGGTCGTTGCGGTCCTCGGCGATGACGCGCTCCACCAGCGCGCCGTAGGTGTAGGCGGCGACGACGATGCCCAGCACCACCGCCACCACCACGCGCCGCCGGCGCCGCCGCGCCCGCGCCTTCACCTCGGGCGAGTGATGGTGATGATGATGCAGCAACGTCGTCGTCTCGCCGGTCGCCATGATCTGCCTAGCCCGGTCCGAAGAGGGCGCGGTCGCCGACTTCCTCGGCGCGCACGCGCTCCAGCTCCTGATTGTAGCGGCGAAGCGCATAGCCCTCGGTGACGAAGCCCACCACCTGGCGATGGGTGCTGTCGGAGACCACCGCCAGCGTCTCCGCCTCGGCCACCACGAAGCGGTTGAGGGCGGTGCGGATATTGTGATGCGGCAGCAGGAACTGATCCTCCTCCGCCCGGAGGTCGTCGATGGCGCGCGCGGTGTCGGCGTCGAGATCGGGACTGTGCACGTCGGCGGCGGCAACGATGCCGCGGTAGCGGTTGTCCGCATCCACCAGGAACACCCGCTTGACGCCGCCCAGCGGATATTGCGTGCGGAAGGCGGCGACGGTCATGCCCATGGGCGCCAGGTGGATGTCGGTGCGCATCAGCTTGCCGACCGTCAGATCCTGCATCCAGCCGACATCGTAGCCGCCGCGGATCGGCACGCCGCGCAGGTGGAAACGCCAGGTGGCGAAGGAATAGCCGAAGGTGAGCCGGGTGGTGACGGAGGCGATGATCACCCCCACCATCACGCCGAGCGCCGCCGGGAAATCGCCGGTCAGCTCCAGCACCAGGAAGATCATGGTCACCGGCGCGCCGACGATGGCGGCGGCGACCGCGCCCATGCCCACCAGCATATAGGCGTTGGGATCGAGCGCGATGCCGCCGAGACCGGCCGCCGAGAGCGCCCATTGCAGGATCACCACGGCGGTGCCGCCATAGACCGCGCCCAGCAGCAGCGAGGAGCTGAAGAGGCCGCCGCGGAAGCCGGAGCCGACGGAGATCGCCGAGGCGAGACCCTTGGCGGCGATCAGGCCCAATAGAATCCCGGTGGGAATGGTGTGCGAGAGCGTCAGCTCGATCGCGCCATGGCCGCTGCCGAGCACCTGCGGGAAGATCGCCGCGATCCATCCCACCAGGAGGCCGCCGATGCAGGGCCGGAGCCAGCCCGGCACCTTGAGGCGGCGGAACAGCCCCTCGACCCAGCTGACGCCCGTCATGGTGGCGATCGCGATCATCGCCGCCACCAGGCCGA
>DATKPX010000562.1:0-11465 GCA_035523855.1 Allostellaceae bacterium | reverse complement strand
CGCCGCGTAGTTGTCCTCGGCGATCGCCCGGAAGGCGTGGCCGACCAGCGTATGGCGATAGAGCAGCTCGAGCCCGACGATGACGACGGCGCAGGCCAGCACCGGGAGCCAGAACTGCTGATCCACCAGCCCCGGACCGATATCGATGAGCCGCGGAAAGGGCTTCGCCTCCGTGCTCCACTCGATGGCGGTGAACTGCTGGATCATCAGCGCGAAGGCGAGGGTCGACAGCACGTAGAGGTGCTGCTCGATGCTCTTCAGCACCGGCCGGACGGTGATGATCTCGGTGACGACGCCGATCACGGCCCCCGCGGCGAGGGTGAGGAGAAACCCCACCCACACCGGGAGGCCGAGCCGATTGATGAACAAGGCGCCGAACACGCCGCCCAGCATCCCGACCATGCCCGCGGTAAAGCTGAACACCCGCGAGGCGGTGAACATCACGTTGTAGGTGATGCCGATCAGCGCGTAGACCGCACCTACGGCAAGGCCGTAGGAGATGATCGATTCAAGCATCGCTCAGGTATAACCAGGCGCGATCTTGAACGATCCATTACGGAACGAGTTGGCCTCGACGAAGACCAGATCCTTGTCCGGATAGCCGTTGTGGTTGTCGGGCGTCCAGGTGATGTCGCCGAAAACGCCGGGCCAGTCCTTGAGCTTGTCCCAGTAGCCGGCGATCTGCTTCGGCTCGGTGCCTGCGGCCTTCACGGTCTCGGCGATGAGTTTCGCGGAGTCGTAGCCGAGCGCGATCCACCACAGCAGCGTGTCGGTCATCTCGATCTTGGCTGCGCTGATGCGATCGACGAAGGCCTGCGTGCGCTGCGGCAGCTTGCCGTTGGCATCGAAGCTGCAGCTGCGGAAATTGTTCGCGTAGACCTTGTTCCAGTTCTCCGGCTTCTCCAGGAGCGCGCGCGTCTGGCCGGAGCCCAGCGTGGTCTGACCGACCACCGGCACGTCCCAGCCCATCTGCGCCCGGGTGTTGAGAATGCGGGCGAGGAAGCCGGCATTCACGCTCCAGGGCATGACGACCTCGGCGCCGGCATCGCGCATCCGCAGCAGCTCCGGCTTTACGTCCGGATTGCTGGCATCGACCTCGCCCTGATAGACGATCTCGGCGCCGCCCTGCTTCAGCAGCGGCACATAGGCGTCGACCGAGGCGGTGCCGTAGCCGGTGGTGTCGCCGATGACGGCGACCTTCTTCACCTTCATTACGCCCAGCACATAGCGGTTGCCGGAGGCGCCGATCTGCTGGTTGGTGGGCGCGTTGCGGAAGCAGAGCGGATATTTCTTCGGGTCGGTCAGCGAGTCGACGAAGCAGGGATGCAGCTGAACGGCGCCGTCGCGCGCGAGGAGCGGCGTCGCCGCCAGCGCCTCGCCGGAATTCAGCGGGCCGTAGACCACATTGACCTTCTGCCGATTGACCAGCTCGGCAACGCCGTTCACCGCCTTGGTGGGATCGCTCTGCGTGTCGCGAACGACGAGCTCGACCTTGCGGCCGTTGACGCCGCCGGCGTTGTTGATCTCCTCGACCGCGAGCTCGGTGCCGCGATTGATCGCGACGCCGGTGGAGGAGCTCGGGCCGGTCAGCGCCGGCAGAAATCCGATGCGGATGGGATCGCTCGCGGCGATCGCGGGACGCGGGAAACCGGACGCCAGCGCGACGGCGCTCGCGGCAGAGCCAGCCAGAACGTGACGACGGGTGATCGACATCTGTTTCCTCCCAAGGAATTCGTTTTATGCAGTTAATATTTTATATGCTAACGACGCGACAGACGACCGGCAACATGTTGTTGGCTTCCGAACGAAAGCATGAGCGCTTTTTTTCGCGCGCACGTGACGATATCGAGACGTGCGCCGACACGCCGCGCGACATCGCGTCATGGGTCAGAGTTCCTTCCCCACGGCACGACCGCGGTGCTCAAAGGCTGAGCCCTCCGAAAGCAATCTCGCTCACCGCATCATCCACTCCGTTCCGCTTCGAGCACGCCGCTCAACGCCCCCTGAACTTCGGCTTGCGCTTCTCGTTGAAGGCGGTGACGCCTTCGCGGCGATCCTCGGTCGGGACCATCCGGTTATAGGCCTCGATCTCCAGCATCATGCCCGAGCGCAGGTCCATCTGCAGACCGTAGTGGATGGAATGCTTGGCCTGTCGCACCGAGATCGGCGCGTTCTCGGCGATGCGCTGCGCACGGTCCAGGGTCTCCTGCAGCAGCGTTGCCGGCTCGCAGAGGTGGTTGACCGCGCCCCAGGCGAGAGCGTCCGCCGCCGAGATCGGCTCGCCGCTGAGGATGATCTCCTTGGCGCGCCGCTCGCCGACGATGCGCGGCAATGTCTGGGTGCCGGCGCCGCCGGGCATGATGCCGATGGTGACCTCGGTGAGGGCGAAGCGCGCGGTCTTCGACGCATAGGCGAAGTCGCAGGCGAGCGTGAGCTCGCAGCCGCCCGCATAAGCGGCGCCGTTCACCGCGGCGATCGCCGGGATCGGGCAATCGATGATGGCCCGCATCATGCGCTCGAAGATGCGGTGCTGCTGCAGCCAGTCGTCATCCGACATGCCGCGCCGCTCCTTGAGATCGGCGCCGGCGCAGAAGACGCGGTCGCCGGCGCCGGTGAGGACCACGGCGCGGGCGAGCGAGGGATCCGCCTCGAAGGCGCTGAACACTTCCGTCAGCTCGTGGCCCATGCGGGTGTTGAGGGCGTTCGCGACAGCGGGCCGGTTGAGCATCACCTGGATCAGATGCTCGCGTGGCCTGGTGACCAGCAGCGTCTCGTAGTCCGTTCTCATCTATCGCCGCTCCGCTTCAGGATCTCGTTGTGCTCGCCGAGCGTCGGCGCCCGGCGCTCGAAGGGCGGCCGCTTGCCGTCGAAGGAGAGCGGAATTCCCATCAGGGTGAGCGCGCCGTCGGCCGATTGCTGGATCATGCCGAGGGCGGCGGTCTGCGGATGCTGCACCACCTGGTCGAGGGTCTGCAGCGGCGCGCAGGGAATCCCGTCCGCCTCCAGCCGCGGCAGCCAGTAGGCCGCGCTTTCGCGGGCGAAGATCTTCTCCAGCATCGGGATCAACTCACCGCGGTTGACGACGCGGTCCTTGTTGGTGCGGAAGCGCGGATCCTCGGCAAGATCGGGCTGCCCTACCGTCCTGGCGAGGCGGCGGAAGAGATTGTCGTTTCCCGCCGCCACCATGATATGACCGTCGGTCACGGGAAAGGCCTGGTAGGGCACGATCTCGGCGGTGCCGGAACCGCGGCGCTTCGGCAGATTGCCGGAGACCGCGTAGGCGGCGAACGGTGTCGTCATCCAGGCAAGCGCAGTCTCGTAGAGCGATGTGTCCACCACGCCGCCCTTGCCGGTGCTGCGGCGCTCGTTGACGGCGGCGAGGATGCCGATCACCGCCCACATGCCGGTGGCGAGATCGACGATCGAGACGTTGACGCGGACCGGCGGCCGGCCGTCCTCGCCCAGGATGCTCATCAACCCGCCGAAAGCCTGCATCAGCGGATCGTAGCCGGGCCGCTCGCGCAACGGCCCCTCGGCGCCGAAGGCCCCGAGATTGCAATAGATGAGTGAGGGCTTCAGGGCGACGAGATCGACGCTGCCAAGCCCGTATTTCTCCGGCGCCCCGAACTTGAGGTTGTGCAGTACCACGTCGACATGATCGCGGATGAAGGATTTGAGTCGCGTCACCTCTCCGGCATTGCCGAGATCGACGGTGATGCCTTCCTTGGCGCGATTGACGGAATGGAAAGTGGTGGCGGCGCCCTCGGCGAAGGGCGGGCCCCAGTCGCGGGCATAGTCGCCGGTGCTGGGATTCTCCAGCTTCACCACGCGGGCGCCGAGCTCGCCCAGAATCATGCCGGCATAGGGCGCGGCGATGCTGTGGCCGATCTCCAGCACGGTCAAATCCCTGAGCGGCTTCACGCTCGACATGTCTATGCCCCTGCCTTGGCGCGCCGCCGCGCGGTCGCCGCGGCGTCGAGGCTGCGACCGTCCTTCCCGAGCACCACGCCATAGGCGCTCTCCGCCGCAGCCGCGCTCACATAGCCGTTGACGACATCCGCCAGCACCAGCTCCGCCGGCCGCTGCAGCGGATCGCCATAGCCGCCGGCACCTGCCGGCTGGATGCTGACGCGGTCGCCCGCCGCCAGCACCGCCTGCCTGCCCTTGGCCGGCAGGCTCTCGCGCCGGCCGTCGGCGTGCTCGACGATGGAGACGAAGCAGGTGCCGGGCTTGCCGCCCAGCACGCCCGCCGGCGCCACGCGGCCGCGCTCGGCGATCACCGTGCAGGTCGCCTCCTCGTAGAGGACGCGATAGGTGCGCCGCGCCGCTAAGCCGCCGCGCCAACGGCCGGGGCCGCCGGTATCCGGAACCAGCGCCCATTCCTCCAGACGCAGCGGCGTCGTGTGCTCGATAAGCTCGACCGGTGTGGCGCCGGTATTGCCCACATAGACGCGGATCGCGTTGACGCCGTCCTTGTCGGGCCTGGCGCCCATGCCGCCCGCATGGACGTCGATGAAGGAAACATAGCGGCGGCGGAGCGCGTGGCTCCGCTCGTTGTCGGGATCCTCGCCGGAGAAGATGCCGGAGCAGGCGGCGCAATGGCTCTGGCCGATGACGCGCTCCGGCACCGCCTGGGCCATCGCCCGCAGCAGCAGGTCGATGACGCGCGGCGAGGTCTCGGTGTTGCCGCTCACCACCGAGGCCGGATAGGTGCAGTTGAGCACGGTGCCCTCCGGCACGATGATCTCGATCGGCCGGTAGCAGCCTTGGTTGATGGGAATGGCGGCGTCGGTGATCGCCTTCACCGTGAACCAGGTGCTGTTGCAGGTGACGGCGAAGGGGCAGTTGATGCCGCCCCTCACCTGCTTCGCGGTGCCGGTGAAGTCGAACACCATGCGCTCGCCGACGACGGTGACCTTGACCTTGATCGGAATGAGCTCGGCCTCGGCGCCCACCGGCTCCACGAGATCGCTCGCTTCGTAGACGCCGTCGGGAATGCGCGCAATCTGCGCCCGCATCAGACGCTCGGAATGGTCGAGGGATTCCGCCATCGCCCGGCGCAGATTCTCGGCGCCGTATTTGCGCGCGAGCGCCACGATGCGGCGGTCGCCGACGAAGGTGCCAGCATACTGCGCCTTGATGTCGAGGACGCGGCTCGCGGGATCCCTCGTGTTCTGCACGATGAGATTGAGGAGATCCGCGACCGGCTCGTCGTTGCGGTAGAGCAGCACCGGTGGGATGCGGATCCCCTCGCCGAAGATGTCCCAGGTATCGGGCGTGAAGCTGCCCGGCGCCTGGCCGCCGATGTCGGACCAGTGGCCGCGGGTCATCGAGAAGGCGATGATCCTGCCATCGAGGAAGATCGGCCGGGTGAACTGCACGTCCGGCTGATGGTTGCCGCCGCCGAGATAGACGTCGTTGCTGAGGATGACGTCGCCAGGCCGGAGCTTGTCGATGCCGATCGCCTCCACCGAGGCTCGCGTCGAGATGACGGCGGAGCCCAGCATGGTCGGGATGTCGTTGCCCTGCGCCACCAGCTGCATATCGGCATCGAAGATCGCCGCCGAGGCGTCGCCGCCGGAATGGATGATCGGGCTCGCCGCCGTCCGCATCATCGCGATCTTCATCTCGCGCGCCACCGCGTAGAGGCCGCTGCGGATGATCTCGTAGGTGATCTTGTCCATCGCTCAGGTCACCTGCTTCACGATGAGGTTCTGCTCGCTGTCCACCGCAGCGCGCCAGCCGGCGGGAAACACCAGACTCGAGCTGTGCTCCTCGATCACCGCCGGACCGGCGAGCTCATGGCCGGGCCCGAGATCCTGGCGGCGATAGGCCGGCAGCCGCACCGGCGATCCTTCGATGGCAATGCTGCGCTGACGGTAGGGCTTCGGCGGCGGCGCGCCGTGCTCGCCCGCGCCGAGCCGCGGGCCGGGCGTCGCCACCACCGCCTGCAGGCGGAGATTGACCAGGCTGATCGGCCGGTCAGGCTGCGTGAAGTTCCAGTGCCGGCGATGCTCGGCCTCGAAGGCGCGCGCCAGCGCCGGCGCCGTCTCGCCGGTGACCGCTCCCGCGGGCACGTCGATCATCAGGGACTCCGCCTGGCCGAGATAGCGGCAATCGGGCGACGCCGCCCGGCGCGATACCGGCCTCGCGGAAGAGGGCAGCCGCCTGAGCATCGAGCTGCTGGAAGCGCTGGGCGAGATCGGCCGGCGCGATGTCGTCGAGATTCTTCATCACCGGCAGCTGGAGATCGTAGGTCTGGTCCGCCACCAGCATGCCGAAGGCGCTGAAGAGGCCGGGCATCTGCGGCACCACTACGGTCGGGATCTCGAGCTCGCGGGCGAGCTCGATCGCGTGCACCGGACCGGCGCCGCCGTAGCAGATATAGGCGAACTCGCGCGGATCGTAGCCGCGCTCCACCGTCATCAGCCGGATCGCCTGGGCCATCGACGCGTTGGCGACGGCGCGCACGATCTGCGCCGCCTCCGCGACGCTGCGGCCCAGGGGCCGCGCAAGCTTCGTCTCGACCACCCGATGCGCCGCATCGACGTCGAGCGGGAAGGTGCCGCCCAGGAAGCTCTCGGCGTCGAGATATCCTAGGATGACGTTGCAGTCGGTGACGGTGGGGTTGTCGCCGCCGCGGCCGTAGCAGGCGGGGCCGGGATCGGCACCGGCGCTGCGCGGACCGACATGGACGCCGCCGCCGTCATCGACCCAGGCGATGGAGCCGCCGCCGGCGCCGATCGATTCGATGTCGATGGTGGGGAAGCGCACGGCGTAGCTGTGCAGCAGGCCGGAATTGCGGGTCTCCGCGCGGCCGTCGCGCACCAGCGACACGTCGAAAGTGGTGCCGCCCATGTCGCCGGTGATGGCATTGGCGAGGCCGAGGCGCTGGCAGAGCTTCGCCGCCGCGGTGACGCCGCCGGCGGGTCCGGATTCCAGCAGCGAGACCGGCCGCAGCGCCGCCACCGCGGGCTTGGCGAGGCCGCCGTTCGATTGCATGAACAGCACCTCGCCGGGCACCCCCGCGGCGCTCACCCGGTCGCGGAAGGTGCGGAAGTAGTGGCCGCATTTCGGGCCCAGCATGGCATTGATGACGGTGGTGCTGGTGCGCTCGTACTCGAACATTTCGGGATTGACGTCGCAGGACGCGGTGACGAAGCGGCCCTCGAGCCGCTGCCGCAGCATCTCCAGCATCTGCCGCTCATGGGCAGGATTGGCGTGCGAGTTGATGAAACAGACCGCCACCGCCTCCACCTTCTCGCCGGCGAGACCGTCGGCGACCGCTTGCGCCTCGGCGTCGGCGAGCGGCTCGGCCACCGATCCGTCGAAGAGGATGCGCTCGCTCGCCTCGCGGCGGAGCGCGCGCGGCACCAGGGGCGGCGGACTGGTGAAGAAGAGATCGTAGAGATCGGCGCGGTCGTGGCGAGAGACGCGGCGGATCTCCAGGATATCGCGGAAGCCCTCGGTGGTGACCAGCGCGGTACGCGCGCCCTTCCCTTCCACCAGCAGATTGGTGGCGATGGTGGTGCCGTGGCCGACGAACCCCACCTCGCGGCCTTGGGCGCCGCTCACCTCGAGGATGCGGGCAATGCCGTTGAGCGCGCCTTCGACCGGGTCCGCCGGCGTGGTCGGCACCTTGGCGGTCCAGACTCGGCCCTCGACATCGTCCAGCAGAACGACATCGGTGAAAGTGCCGCCGACATCGATGCCGATCCTCTTCATCCTCGCGCGCTCCACCCTCGGCGACCCGTTCGCGCGGGTGCCGCAAAAAAACGTTTCCAACTTGGTATCGCAGATCTGGCGCGGGCGTCAATGCCGGGCGGAGTTGCGCCGCTCCCGCCGGTTTCCATCTCCGGCTGACCGGGCATCGAGGCCCAGGGAGCGGAGGCCGCCCCGCGCCCCGCTTCAGCCGACGCGGATCTCGGCGACGAACTTCTGGATGCCGGTGCGGAGGGCCTCGGCGTGCTGGCCCAGGGTTTCCGCGGCCGCGAGTACGCGTGTCGCGGTGGTCCCGGTCTCCGACGCGGCCTGGCGCACTTCTCCGATGGTGCTCGACACCTGCCCCGTGCCGAGCGCCGCCTCCTGGACGTTGCGCGATATCTCCTGGGTGGCGGCGCCCTGCTCCTCGACGGCGGACGCGATGGTTGTCGCGATCTCGCTCATGGAGCCGATGGTGGCACCGATCCCCTGGATCGCCTGCACCGCCTGCCGCGTGACTGTCTGCATCGACGTCACCTGCTCGGAAATCTCCTCGGTCGCCCGGGCGGTCTGATTGGCGAGCGACTTCACCTCCGAGGCAACGACCGCGAACCCCTTGCCGGCATCGCCCGCCCGTGCCGCCTCGATGGTGGCGTTGAGGGCCAGCAGGTTGGTTTGACTCGCGATATCGCTGATCAGCTTCACCACATCGCCGATCTTCTGCGCCGCCGCTGAGAGGCCCTGCACCGTCACATTGGTCTGCGAGGCCTCGGCAACAGCGCCGGTGGCAATCCTGGCAGATTCGGCGACACGGCGCCCGATCTCGACCACCGAAGAGGAAAGCTGCTCGGTCGCCGCCGCCACGGTCTGCACATTGGTCGAAGCCTGGCCGGCGGCCGCCGCCACCGTGGTCGCTTGGGTTCCGGCCGCCTCCGCCGTCGCTGACATGCTCTGGGCGGTGCGGCGCATCTCGCCGGAAGCTGAAGACACGGCGGCCAGCGATCCGCCGACCCGGTGGTCGAACTCATCGGCCATCCGGCTCAGCATCGCTTTCTTCTCCGCTTCCGCCTCCTGCTTCAGGCGCTCCCGCTCCGCGCGCAGGCGATCGCTCTCGACCATGCCGTCCTTGAAGATCTGGACCGATCCTGCCATCGCGCCGATCTCGTCGCGCCGACCGGTGCCGGCGATCTCGACGTTGAGATCGCCCTCGGCGAGATGACGCATGCTGGCGCCGATCAGGGCCAGGGGCCGCATCACGCCGCCGAAAAGCAGGAGACTGCATCCGGCGCTGGCGAGAATGCTGCCGAGCGCCAAGCCAAGGATGATGAGAACCTGCTGATCGATGTCCGTCCGGATCTCTCGCAGCGTGCCGCGCAGCTCCGTCGCGGTCTGCGCGCTCGCCGCTTCCGTCAGCTTCCGGAGCTGCTCTAGCCGCTCGCCGATGGCATCGGCCTGCTTGTCGAATTCGGGCATCACCTTGTTGCCGCCCGCTGGCCCCTGGTCGACATAGGCGTGCGCCATGCGCTGGCCAACCTCGTAATAGGAGGCGAAGGCGCTCTTCGCCTCGTCGAGGATCCGCAGCAGGTCAGACCGTCCGGCCGTTTTCGCGATCTGCTCGGCATCGCTCACATCGGTGCCGAATTTGGCGACGAATTTCGCGGCCTCGTCGAAACCGTCATCAAGACCGCCCTCCCCGCGCGTTGCCGAGATGTCGCTGAGGAACTGCTGCACCTGCACGACATCGAGCTCGATGTCCTTGGTGATCCTCACCATCGCGAGAGAATTGGTGACGACGTTCTCCGCCGCGCTCTCGACAGTCGCAAGATCGTTTCTCTGCTGCCGGGCGGTCAGATAGGTGAAGAGAGGGCTCGACAGGACGAAGGCTATGATGAGCGCCATAGCAAGCGTGATCTTGTGCCGGATGGTCATGTGCATTCTCGTCGCAGCAAGGTGAAGGCGCACGCAAGACGGCCGAGCGACCGCAGCTCCCCTTCTACTGGCTCGAATTCTGCGCCGAATACGCGGAGACTAGCGGCGCCAGGTTAAGCGTTGATTAGGGACAATGTGACGAAGAGCGTCATTTCGAGCCGGCCGGAGTGTGCGCAGCATACCGGCGCAGGAAATCGGGTGCGCCCTGGTATGCGTCAGCGCGGTGGCGGGCCGCAGGAGGCGCGCATCACCAGCTCGGCCGGAAAGACGATGCGGCGCGGCGCGCCCTGGCCGCCATTGGCGATGCGGTCGAGGAGCGTGTGCGCCGCCGCCTCGCCGAGCTCGCGGAAGCTCCAGTGGATGACAGTGACCGGCGGCGTCGCGAGCCGCGCCAGGTCGGTGTCGTTGCTGCCGATGAGGGAGATCTCCTGGGGGATCCGCAGCCCGTGCGACTGGATCGCGCGGAGCGCGCCGCTCAGCATGTTGATGCCGCCGCAGATGATGGCGGTCGGACGATCGGCAAGGCTCAGCAAGGCCGATGCCTCGAGGAAGCTCGAATCCGCCGAGAACCCCACGCTGCGCAGCAGCAGGGGATCGGCGGGAATGCCGCGCCCCGCATGGGCCTCCTCATAGCCGCGGATGCGCTCGCGCGCCGGATAGACCGTGGGCGCGCCGGTGATGAGGGCGATGCGCCGATGGCCGAGATCGAAGAGATACTCGACGCCGCGGCGCAGCCCGTCGCGGTGGCTCACCGTCATCGCATCGAGCTCCGGCGGCGTCTCGCGGTCCAGCAGCACGATCGGGTAGGACTGATGCTGGCGCGCGCGCATGAGATCGGGATCGGATTCGTTTGCCGTGGTCATGATCAGGCCGTCGATGCGCCGGCGCGACAGCAGGTTGAGCAGCTCGAGCTCGCGCTCCTTGCGATCGTCCGAGCAGGTGATGATGAGGGCGTAGCCGGCCTCATGCAGCACTTCCTGGGCGGACTTCACGAAATCGGCCAGCGCCGGCACCGTGATGTCGCGGATCACGATGCCGATGGTGCGCGTCGCCCCCTTACGCATGCTCTGAGCGACTGCGTCCGGCTCGTAGCCGAGCTCGGCGATCGCCAGGGTGACGCGGCGGCGGATGCGGTCGCTGACGGATTTGTGGCGGTTGATGACGCGCGAGGCAGTGCCGAGGGAGACACCCGCCCGGCGCGCGACATCCTTGATGGTGGCCTTGCTCATCCCGCGATCCCGATCCCAGGCATTCGACCATGGGGCAAGCCGCCGTCCCTCTCAAGCGGCGGTTTCGCGGGCCCGATTTTCCGTTATGATGAAACGTTTTACCAGGAGCAAGGTGTGGAGCGAGCATGGCGGGCAATCCCAAGGCGCAATCGATGCGGGCGGTCATCGCGGCTGGGGCCGGTGGACCCGAAGTGCTGCAGGAGGTGGAGCGCCCTATCTCCGCGCCCGGGCCGGAGCAGCTGCAGATTCGCGTGCGCGCCATCGGCATCAACCGCGCGGATGCCTTGCAGCGCGCCGGCCGCTACCCGCCGCCGCCCGGCATCAGCGACATCCTCGGCCTGGAGCTTGCCGGCGAAGTGAGCGCGATCGGCCTCGGCGTCACCGGCTTCGCGCCGGGCGACCGGGTCTTCGGCCTGGTGAACTCCGCCGCCTATGCGGAATATGCGGTGGTGGATCAGGGCCTCGCGGTGCGGATGCCGGCCGGCTGGGAGTTTCCCACCGCGGCGTCCGTCATCGAGACCTTCTGCACGGCAAACGAGACGCTTTTCACGCTGGGCGGCCTCGCCGCCGGCGAGACCGTCCACATCCATGCCGGCGCCCGCGGCG
>DATKPX010000561.1:0-6099 GCA_035523855.1 Allostellaceae bacterium | reverse complement strand
AAGCTTCCGAGAAGCGGGATGGCGACAAGGGCCGCTACGGCGGCAAGGGCGTGCTCCAGGCCGTGGGGGCGGTAAACGGCGAGATCTTCGACGCGCTCTCCGGCTTCGACGCCGAGGACCAGCTCGGCATCGACCGCACGCTGATCGGCCTCGATGGCACCGCCAACAAGGGCCGGCTCGGCGCCAACGCGCTCCTGGGTGTTTCGCTGGCGGCGGCGAAGGCGGCGGCCAATGAAGCGGGTGTCTCCCTCTACCGCTATGTCGGCGGCGTCTTCGCGCGCACGCTGCCGGTGCCGCTGATGAACGTCGTCAACGGCGGCGTCCATGCGGACAATCCCATCGACTTCCAGGAATTCATGATCGTGCCGGTCTCGGCGCCGAGCATCGCCGAGGCGGTGCGCATGGGGTCCGAGGTGTTCCAGACCCTGAAGAAGCAGCTGAAGGACGCCGGCCACAACACGAATGTCGGCGACGAGGGCGGCTTCGCGCCCAACCTCGCCTCCGCCGACGCGGCGCTCGGCTTCGTCACCAAGGCGATCGAGGCCGCGGGATACCGGCCCGGTGAGGATATCGGCCTGGCGCTCGATCCCGCCTCGACCGAGTTCTTCGACAAGGGCAAATACGTGCTCAAAGGCGAGGGCAAGACCCTCGATCCCGGCGGCATGGTCAAAGTGTACGAGGAGCTCTGCAAGCGCTACCCGATCGTCTCCATCGAGGACGGCATGGCCGAGGACGATGTCGAGGGGTGGACCCACATCACCCGGACGCTCGGCGGCAAGATCCAGCTCGTGGGCGACGACAATTTCGTCACCAACCCGAAGCGCCTCGCCGACGGCATCGCCAAGGGCATCGCCAACGCGATCCTGGTCAAGGTGAACCAGATCGGCACCCTCTCGGAGACGCTGGAGACGGTCGAGATGGCGCAGCACGCGAGCTATGGCGTGGTGATGTCGCACCGCTCCGGCGAGACCGAGGACAGCACCATCGCCGACCTCGCCGTCGCCACCAACTGCGGCCAGATCAAGACGGGATCGCTCGCCCGCTCCGACCGGACTGCCAAGTACAACCAGCTCATCCGCATCGAGGAGGAGCTGGGCGCGGCGGCGAAGTACCTGGGCCGGAGCGCCTTCCGCCGCTAGGACAGGGCGGCGCCTATAACATTTTGATAGGTCGGCAGCGTCGGCGACGCGCCCACGCGACCCCTTGGGGTCGGGTTGGCTTCGTTTCGCAGAAAACGTCTTCGTGCGCGATGCCCGGAGCGCCCGCACCAGCAGGCTCTCCGCTCGTTGCGCCGCCGCGATGATTCCGACAGAGGACATGCCTATTCTTCGCCGAGACCGGGTGGGAGGTTTCACTTCAGCTGCCGCACGCATTATGCGTACGAAATGGGGAGGGCGGGCCCTCGTTTCAAGACAACCGCGCCTGGGGCAGGCGAGCGCGCCATAGATCGGGACGTTGCTGTCCGGGAATGCGACAGGCGCGGCGGTCATTGGCATGAGCGGCGGCGCCGCTCCGTCGTGTGATCTGGCTCACAACCGTTCGTTGCTTGCGCGAGCTAACATTCTCTTCGCGGAAAATCGGGCAGCACGCGGCGCCAGGCGCCGTAGCGTGCGGGGCGAAGTCCACGCTGCTGCAATCCTGCTCGTAACCGTCGCATCAGAGAGGCTGCCGGCGCATCCCGCCGGATGAACCTTCCACGTCCCAGACTTCGCGAGGCTCGCATCCCGGCGACCGCGGCAAGCTGCGCGCTGTCCGACGGCGGCTGGCGGATCGAGTTCAAACGCGCCTTCCAGAGAAGGATCATCGAGCCATGGCAAGACAGCGTCTCAAAGGCAGTGAGAGAACCCCGTTGTCCGGCGCGCGGTCGATCGGCAAGGCCGACCCGACGGAGCGGATGGAGGTCACCGTCCTCGTCCGGCATCAGGCCATTGACGAGCTCAGAGGCCGGGTCGACAAGATGGCCGGCGACGAGCCGATGGCCGGCCATATGGGGCGCGAGGATTTCGCCCGGCAATTCGGCGCCGCGCCCGCCGATCTCGCGGCCGTGCGAAAATTCGCCGGCGCGCACCAGCTGTCGGTCGTCGAGGAGGACGCGGCGCGGCGCACGGTCGTGCTCTCCGGCACCGTCGCGCAGTTCAACGACGCTTTCGGCGTCGACCTCCAGCAATTCGAGCATCCCAACGGCTCCTACCGCGGACGGGTGGGCGCGATCGAGCTGCCGAGCGAGCTCGAGGGCATCGTCGAGGCGGTGCTCGGCCTCGACAACCGGCCGCAGGCCATGCCGCATTTCCGGCACCGGCCGGCGCGCGGCAATGTGCTCCGCCAGCTCGCCGCGGCGGCGGCGCCGACCTCCTATACGCCGCTCGATCTCGCGCAGCTCTATGGGTTCCCCGCCGGCACCGGCAAGGGCCAATGCATCGCCATCATCGAGCTTGGCGGCGGCTATCGGCCGGCGGATCTCGCCGCCTATTTCAAGGGTCTCAAGCTGTCGACGCCCACGGTCACCGCGATCTCGGTGGATCACGGGCGAAACCATCCGACCGGCGATCCCAACGGACCGGACGGCGAGGTCATGCTCGACGTCGAGGTCGCCGGCGCGGTCGCGCCGGGCGCCAAGATCGCCGTCTATTTCGCGCCCAATACCGATGCGGGCTTCCTCAACGCGATCACCACCGCGATCCACGACCGCGCCAACAAGCCGTCGGTGATCTCGATCAGCTGGGGCGGTCCGGAATCCGCCTGGACGTCGCAGGCAATGCAGGCGATGGACCAGGCCTTCCAGGCGGCGGCGGCGATGGGCATTACCGTCTGCGTCGCTTCGGGTGACAACGGGTCCGGCGACGGCGTCAGCGACGGCGCCGATCATGTCGATTTCCCGGCATCGAGTCCCTATGCCCTCGCGTGCGGCGGCACCAGCCTGCGCGCCTCCGGCGATGGCATCACCAGCGAGACGGTGTGGAACGATGGTGCCCAGGGCGGCGCCGGCGGCGGCGGCATCAGCACGTTCTTCCCGGTGCCGGCATGGCAAAACAACCTGAAGGCGGCGAAGGCGGGTGGCGCGGTCACGTTGCAGCATCGCGGCGTGCCCGACGTGGCGGGCGACGCCGATCCCGAGACCGGCTACGACGTCCGGGTCGATGGCAGCAACACCGTCATCGGCGGCACCAGCGCCGTGGCGCCGCTCTGGGCCGGGCTGATCGCCCGCATCAACGCCAACCGCAGCAGCGCGGTCGGCTATCTCAATCCGCTGCTCTATAAGAGCAGTGGCGGTCTCAACGACATCACGACCGGCAACAACGGCGACTACCAGGCCGCGCATGGCTGGGATGCCTGCACGGGCCTCGGCTCGCCGAATGGCGCGAAGCTGCTCGCGAGCCTTGGCCACGCCACCTGAGCGCGGCTGCGCCTTGCCGTCCTGGCAAGAGCGCAACGAGGGCGAGGCTCCTTCCTCCATCACCGGGAGGAGGGAGCCTGCGCCTTTTGCATCTCCGGTGTCGCGGCTCTGACGGATTTCCTGTCACGCGTTGGCGTCGGTCTTCGACTCCCTCTTGCGCCACGCTGCTGATAGGCTGTGGCGCAAAGGGAGGGATCACATGAGCCTGCTGATCAAGAACGCGACGGTGCTGACCGTGGACGGCAAGGGGACCATCCATGATCCCGGCGCCGTCTACATCGAAGGGAAGCGCATCGTCGATGTCGGCCCGTCCGATGCCGTCGCCGCGCGGCATCCGAACGCGTTCCGGGTGATCGACGGGCGCGGCAAGGTGGTGGCGCCGGGCTTCGTCAACATCCACTCCCATGTGGGCTATACCGTCTTCCGCGGCCGCTCGGAGGATGCGGGATTCAAGGCGCCGACCGGCCTCTATTTCCCGATGTCGACCATCATCACGCCGGCGGAGCGGGCGGCGATCGGCGCGCTCAATTATGTCGAGCTGCTGCGCAGCGGCTGCACCACGGTGATGGAGCTCGAGGAGGACGTGGAGGGCCTGGCGCCCTTCGTCGAGAGGCTCGGCGTGCGCAGCGCCATGGGCGAGATGATCGGCGACGCCGATCCCGACCGGATGGTAAAGGGCGAGTTCGTGTTCGACGCCAGCGCCAACGCGGCGCAGCTCGAGCGCGCCCGGGGCTTCGCCGAGCGCTGGCACGGCCGCGCCGACGGCCGCATCACCGCGATCCTGGCGCCCAACATGACGATCAGCTCGTCGCGGGAGCAGCTGCGCTCGATGCGCGCCATCGCCGACCAGATGGGGCTGCGCATGACCATCCATCTCGGCTGGAGCCAGTTCGAGCACGACGCGGCGCGCAAGGTACACGGCGCCGGCCCCTTCGAGTTCGCCCGCGACAACGGCCTGCTCGGTCCGGACGTGGTGGCGACGCACTGCTACGTCATCGGCGAGCGCGACATCGACATCCTCGCCGAGGCGGGCGCGCACGTGGCGCATTGCCCGCTGATGAACGCGTTCCGCGGCCTGATCGCGCCGGTGAACGCCTTCCGCCGCCGCGGCATCAACGTGGCGCTCGGCATCGACAACATGTTCGGCGATTATTTCGACGTGCTGCGGGCGGCTGTCATCTGCGCGCGGATCAAGACCGAAGATCCGGTGGCGCTGCTCTCCACCGACGTGCTCGAGATGGCGACCATGGGCGGCGCGCGGGCGATGGGGCTGGAGCGCGAGATCGGCTCGCTCGAGCCCGGCAAGCGCGCGGATCTCATCATGCTCGACTACGAGGCGCTGGGGCTGCAGCCGGTGCTGGATCCCGTGCAGAACCTCGTCTATCACGCCCACGCGCGGGACGTCGACTTCGTCATGGTCGACGGATCCGTGCTGGTCGAGGGCGGCGCCATCACCACGGTGGATCGCGACGGCGTCATCGATGCGGCGAAGCGCGCGTCGCGCGCCGCCTGGAGCCGCTTCGAGGCGAAGTACGGCGGGCCGATCGCCGCCGCCTGACTGCCGGCGCGTCCGCACACCCGCGCACACCCGTGAGCTCCGCCACTGTCGCGCTCCGCGCGCCGCCCTAGATTCCGTCGCGGCGGCATTCTCAGGGAGACGCGACATGATCAGGTATGCGATTGCGGGCGCGGCGGTCCTCGCGGCGCTGTCGGGCGCTGCTCTCGCGCAGAGCGGCATGCCCGACACCATCACCTCGCTGGCGCCGATCGGCTATGAGACCGACGGGATTTCGCGGATCGATGCCATCTCCGGCACGCTCGGCAACATCCAGCCGCAGAGCGGCGGCAACGCGGCGAGCACGACCTCGGTGACGACGACCGACGGCACGCCGCGCGCCCTCCCGCAGATCCAGGACGCCACGCCGGCGAAGCAGTAACCGCGCTCCGACCTCCGGCAGTCTGCGAAGCCGACGGCCGGAGGACGTGACAGCGCTGTCTTTCGTCGGAGACCGCGCTTCCCCGGCGCGTGCGACCATATTCGGCGGGTCGAAATTTCCGATTGCCGGCCGCCCGCCCGCGGGTGGATGCTGGGCCAGCCCGCTCGCGAGCACCTTCGCATGCCTTCGAGCGCCGAAGAGCGGGCGCGAACATCAATTTGCAGGGTGAAACGCCGCGACGCGTCCGAGCGACGCGCGCGCGTCTGCATATCCATAACAAGCAACGTCCGGGAGGACACAGCAACGAAGGAGACGTGAGATGACATCGACGGTGACCGCGGGTGGTCAAGTTCCCTGGTGGAAGGAGCCGACGAAGGATCAATGGCTGGCCTGGGTTGCGGCCTGGCTCGGCTGGACCCTGGATGCTTTCGATTTCACCATCTTCCTGCTGATCATGGTGCCGATCGCGCAGTCCTTCGGTGTGCCGCTGGTGGCGGTCACCGCGGTCTTCACGGTCACCCTGTGGCTCCGGCTGGTGGGCGCGGTCGGCTCCGGCTGGCTCGCCGACCGCATCGGCCGCAAGAAGCCGCTGATGATCTCGATCCTCTGGTACTCCCTCAGCAACATTGCCGCGGGGTTGGCGCCGAGCTTCTGGCTCCTCTTCCTGTTCCGTGCGCTGCTCGGCATCGGCATGGGCGCCGAATGGCCGGCGGGCGCGGCGCTCGCCATGGAATCCTGGCCCGCCCGCTCGCGGGGATTCATGAGCGG
>DATKPX010000560.1:0-3475 GCA_035523855.1 Allostellaceae bacterium | reverse complement strand
ACCCTCAAGACCCTTTTCCTCGGACGGCAGCGGCTCCGGATCGGTGGTGGCGCGCTTCAGCTTCTTACTGATCGTATCGGCGTCGTCCATCAGCAGGATGCGCGACTGGTCCGACGGGTCGGACTTGCTCATCTTCTTCTTGCCGTCGCGCAGGCTCATGACGCGGGTGGCGGCGCCGAAGATCTGCGGCTCCGGCAGCGGGAAGAACTCCACCTCGTAGCGCCGGTTGAAGGCGCCGGCGATGTCGCGGGCGAGCTCCAGATGCTGCTTCTGGTCCTCGCCCACCGGCACATGGGTCGCCTTGTAGAGCAGGATGTCGGCGGCCATCAGCACGGGGTAGGCGTAGAGGCCGAGGCCGGCATTCTCGCGCTGCTTGCCCGCCTTCTCCTTGAACTGGGTCATCCGGTTGAGCCAGCCGAGCGGCGTCATGCAGCCGAGCAGCCAGGCGAGCTCCGCATGGGCGGCGATGGTGCTCTGGTTGAAGATGATGCAGTTCTCGGGATCGATGCCGGCGGCGATATAGGCGGCGGTCACCTCGCGGGTCTGGCCGCGCAGCTCGTTCGGATCCTGCGGCAAGGTGAGCGCGTGCATGTCGACGATGCAGAAGATGCAGTCGTAGTCCTTCTGCAGCGCCACCCAGTTGCGGATCGCGCCCAGGTAGTTGCCGAGATGCAAGTTGCCGGTGGGCTGGATGCCCGAGAAGATGCGATTCATGTGACCCGTCCGGGTTGGAAGCGGAGCAGCGTGCGGCGCGCCGTTATCGCGGATGGGGTGGAGGGGGTCAAGCGGCGCGCCGCCGCAGGCGGCGCAGCACCTCGCGCCAGTCGGCGGCGCCGGCGAGGAGGGCGAAGGCGGCGAAGCCCACGAGCCCGGCCGCCACCAGGATGACGAGCGCGGTGAGGCGCTCGGCGAAGCGGCCGGCGAGCGGCTGGGCGAGCGCGCTCTCGAGCGCCAGCAGCATCAGGCCCATGGCGAGCGCCGCCGCGGCGATGCGCGGCAGGCTCTTCCGCGCGCGGCTGTCGAGCACGAAATGGCCGCGGCGGATCAGCATGAAGAGCAGACCCATGGCGTTGAGCCAGCCGGCGATCGAGGTCGCCATGGCGATGCCCACATGGGCAAGCGGCAGCACGAAGCCCAAGAGAAAGGTGCAGATCGCGTTCACCAGCATGGCGAGCGCCGCGATCTTCACCGGCGTCGCCGTGTCGTGGCGGGCGAAGAAGCCGGGCGCCAGGATCTTGATGAGGACGAAGGCCGGAAGCCCCGCCGCATAGGCGGCGAGCGCCGGCGTCACCGCCGCGGTCTCCTTGGGGCCGAAGGCGCCGCGCTCGAAGAGCGTCGCCAGCATCGGATGCGCCAGCGTGCCGAGCGCCACCGCCGCCGGCAAGGTCAGCAGCAGCGCCAGCTCGAGGCCGCGGTTCTGCGTGTGGATGGCGCCCGCCGCGTCGCCGGTGCGCACCTGGCGCGACAGCGAGGGCAGGATCGCGGTGCCGACGGCGATGCCGACCAGCGCCAGCGGCAGCTGGTTGAGCCGGTCGGCGTAGTTGAGATAGGCGACGGCGCCGGTCGGCAGCAGGGAGGCGATGGCGGTGGAGACCACCAGGTTGAGCTGCGTCACGCCGGCGCCGAAAGTGCCGGGGATCATCAGCCGCAGCAGCCGCTTCACCTCCGGCGTCAGGCGCGGCATCGGCAGGCTGAGCGCCATCCCCGCCTGCCAGCACGACACCATCAGCCAGAGGAACTGCGCGAAGCCGGCGGCGGTCACCGCCCAGGCGAGCGCCGCGCCGCTCACCGGCCGCACGAAGACGAGGGCGCCGATGAGGAAGATGTTGAGCAGCGTCGGTGTCGCCGCCACCGCGGCGAAGCGCTCGAGCGAATTGAGCACCCCGCCCTGCAGCGAGACGAGGGAGATGTAGAGGAGGTAGGGAAAGGTGATGCGCGTCAGCGCCACGGTGAGATCGAACTTGCCGGGCTCCTCGGCGAAGCCCGGCGCGATCACGTGGACGAGCGCCGGCGCGAACACCTCGGCGAGGATCACCATGGCGAGGAGCGCCGCCAGCAGCACCGCGAGCGTGTCCTCGGCGAAGCGCTTCGCCACCTGGCGGCCGTGCTCGGCGATGTGGCCGGCGAAGAGCGGCACGAAGGCGGCGTTGAAGGCGCCCTCGGCGAACAGGCTGCGGAACAGGTTGGGCAGGCGCAGCGCCACGAAGAAGGCGTCCGCCACCGGCCCGGCGCCGAGGTAATTCGCCGTCAGGACCTCGCGCAGGAAGCCCATCACCCGGCTCACCAGGGTATAGAAGCCGACCGTGGCGGCCGAGCGCAGCAATGCCATGGCGCGGGTTTCTAATGCATTTTCGGGTGCAGGGGAAACCGCTTCGAGCGCCGGGTCAGGGCCAGTGGCTGGTCGGCGCGGAGCCGGTCGCGAACAGGCCGGCGCGCGGCATCAGTTCGGGATTGCCGGGGTAGCCGTTCAGGATGAGCAGCATGTCGACGGTCTCGCCGTCGGCGGCGAGCGGAAAATAGATGCGCTCGGTATCGATGACCTTGCGGCCGGCATAGGGCATCGGGAAGCGGTCGTAGACCGGCCGCTTGCGCTCGACCGCTGCCGTCATGTTGGCGAGGATGCGCGGGGCGAGCTCCGGCACCACCGCCTCCTCGATCCATCGTCCGGTGATCTCGCGGCCGGCGAGGCTGGTCTGCGTGGTGCCCACCAGGCGGAAGCGGAAGCGCAGCCGGTCCGCCTCGCGCCGCACCTCGGCGAGGCTGACGAGGCCGAGCACGGTGCGGAAATCGACGGGATCGATGTGCCGCCGACCCGGCAGCTTCCCCGGCGGCGCCGCGCCGCCGAGATAGTCGCGCATCCAGGCAAAGCACGGATGGAGCGCGTCATAGGCGGGGTCCGGCACCGCGCGTCGCCTCAGCCGCGGCCGGCCGGCATCAGCCGGCGCCGCATCGATGCTGCAGCGAGTCCCCCGCCACCCGCGTCCCTGGCGGACATATCCCCTCGTGGTCCCCTGACTCCCCGAGCTTGCCCGCTCGGGTTGTCCATGACTGGACGGACTCTACGCAGGCTTACGGATCGCGCAAGCCTCGCGGCGAGAAATTCGAAGGCAAGGATCGGAGCGCGGGAATGGGCGGGCGTGGCGACACTGGGCCATCCGTTGCCGATCCGCCCTGGAGCCTCCGATGACCCACCCCGCCACGCCGCCGCTTCCCGTCCGCTTTCACCGCCTCGCCTGGTCCAACCTGGCGGCGCAATCCGCCGAGCAGATCGGCCTTGCCGCCGCCCCGATGGTGGCGGTGCTGTCGCTGGGTGCCGGGCCCGGCGAGACCGGCCTCTTGGCCGCGGCGCAAACGCTCCCCTTCCTGCTGCTCTCGATTCCCGCCGGCGTCCTCGCCGACCGCACGCCGCGCCGCCGGCTGATGGCGCTGGCCGAGGCGGCGCGCATGGTGGCGCTCTTCGCGCTGCCGGCGCTGG